>NZ_DRGM01000188.1 GCF_011050055.1 Pseudoalteromonas prydzensis
CCCCGTTTTTTGATGAAGCAAAACCCGACAAACTCGACCCGCAAGATGTAGCCGACGCGGTATTGTTTGCTATTGAAGCAAACCAGCGCAACAGCGTACGCGAGATTTATTTAATGCCGACTAATTAACGTTGATTGGTTGAGTTTGAGCTGTCAGGTTTAATGCTAATGGTGTTAAACCTGATGGTTACTTGTGCTGAATAACGGCAAGATAGAATGAAGTAAAAGTATTACGCACTTAAAGATCTTGTTGTATTTTATTTACTGCGAACTTTGTCTTTGAAAAAGTTTTCAACATGCTCAACTGCATGTTTAATCTTTAATGAAAACTCATCATCCTCAGATGTATAATAAACAACTTTATCATTCTCTATTTTCCGCTTTGCACTATTATCTACTGTTGCACCTGGACCTGCATAAGCCCCCTTCATCCAGAAATGGAGCCAAATACCACCTCTTAATTTACCGATGATATCTCGTAATCCATTAAAACTATCTGCAGCAGAAATATCCCAAATAACTTTTGATTCAAGCTTGATAGTTTGAAGTTCAGCCCATTTATTCTCTAAAGTGGCAAAGCGATCTGAGTATATCTTTTGTTCCGCTGCTAATTGGCGACCAGCTTCAACTTCGTCTTTTGGGAGATGTAGCATTGGGTTTCGTACACCTTGGATGGCTTGTTCAACTTCATATGTTAGTAGTATAGCTTTCTTCGCTACCTCATATTCACTTGTGCCTTTTAATTGCCTTCGCCAAGTGTTTAAACCGATAACTCCAATAATAATCGCAGATACAGTACCAATAATAGCGAAAACATCCTTGGTTATAGCCCAGTCAATTTTTGAAATAGTTAGACAGATACTCACGAACTCTCCATAAAAGCTAATGCCCTCTTAACAAGCAAAAAATATGTTAGCTAAAAAAAGCGTTTAAGGAACAAAAGCCAACTTTTTTGCCATTGTTTAACAGCTTTTTTAGGTAAATTATTTTGACCAAAACTCAGTTGCTACTAGTTCATGATGCTTCATTGAATACACGCTATCAAAGTGAGATTTAGTAAAAAGACTATAAATAGGGAATATAATATCATGCGATTGTTCAACGATATCTCTTGCATCAGAATATACTAACCCGAAGTCACTCGCATCAAAGACCTTACGTCCAGTCTCTTTTGTAGACGAAAACTCTTTATGTGAGATCATTTTATTTCGTGCATTATTTACCCTAATACCAACTTCAGATTCCTTTAGATTTTGAAAATTAGTTTTAACTTTATCTAAAATCTCATCAAATGCTTTTGCTTTTAATTTTGCACTTTCAAGTCTAATATGTTCTATTGAACCTCCTGATAATGTACCGTCACATGAGTATATTTCTTTATTGCTTGTATCACAAAACCATTCTTTCAGCTTTGTAATAAAAGCTTCATCGTTTAAGCATTCAACCATATTACGAACACTTGCTACTCTTTTTTGACTATCAAATAGAATCGCACGCATTTCCGATAGGACATGCATATAAAGTGAAAAACGAAGACTATTTACACCACTCATTGCATACGAATCTTTCCAGCGAGAGAGCAATTCAGGGTTATCCAACAGATGCCCTAGCAATTTTTGATTCTGATCTGCTAAGAAATATGTATTCACAATACTTGATATAATCATCTTGTTTTTTTCAATACGTTTACGGATTACACTCATAATGACTTATTTCCAAGTAATTTAGTCTATGACATTTGTCGTTTTACAAACCGACAAATGTCCTTATATTACAATGACTTTATCCTAGCTATAAAATAAACACCTGTAAACGGTTAGTTAGCTTCGCCTTACCATTTCTAAATGTAGCAAAACCCCAAACTGGTGGAGATCAGTAATATCAGACAAATTACTGTTTAGTTATACAGCTTGATTATTAATTAAAAGATTATATTTTAAGTACCTGTGTTTAAACTAATAACACGTTCACCCTTTAACCCTTAAACTTGTAACTCGTTATTGCTTATAAAATTAGTTAAAAATCACAATCACCTTCTATTGAATACTGTGTATTTTTACTTCATATTAAATACTCTTATTTCTCACTTATTATGCTGTTATGTCATTTTTAAAATTTAGCCATGCACTTATTCTCACACTTGCTAGTACCTTACCGCTTACAAGCCATGCGGCGCTTGATAAAAACGAGCGTGAAATAGTAAAACAGGTCGATAAAAACATTCCCCAAGCACTTAAAGAAATAGAGCAAGCCGTAAATATTAATAGCGGTTCGCTTAATATTGAAGGTGTAAAAAAAGTAGGGGCGCTGACAAGCGAGCAGCTTAAAGCCATAGGTTTTAAAGTAGAATGGCTTGATGGCAGTGCGTTTAACCGCGCAGGTCATGTATTAGCAACCCATGAGAGTAATGACCCCGATGCAATAAAAATACTGATGATCGGCCATCTAGATACGGTATTTGCCAAAAACGATAACTTTACTACCTACAAACAGCTTGATGCCGATACAGCCAGTGGCCCAGGCGTTGCCGATATGAAAGGCGGTAACACGGTAATAATTACTGCACTTAAAAGCTTACAAGCCCTTAATTTACTCGAAAATGTAAGCATAAAAGTGTTACTAACCGGCGATGAAGAAAGCAGCGGTCGCCCGCTTAGCTTATCTAAACAAGCTATTGTTGATGCGGCAATTTGGGCTGACGTAGCGCTTGGTTATGAAAATGGCGATAACAATATAAAAACAGCTATGGCTGCACGCCGTGGTTATACCGGTTGGACGCTAAACGTAACGGCAAATGCGGCGCATTCTTCGCAAATATTTAGCGAAAACGTTGGTTATGGCGCTATTTACGAGGCATCACGCATTTTAAATGATTTTAGAGAGCAACTTGCCACGCAACCTAATTTAACGTTTAACCCGGGGCTTATTGTGGGCGGTACTAATGCCGATTACGACAGTGCTAATTCGTCAGCAACGGCGTTTGGTAAAAGCAACGTAATAGCACAAACCGTGCATGTAGCAGGTGATTTACGCGCACTTTCGCCAAAACAATTAGAAAACGCAAAAAGATCAATGCAACTTATTGCTAGCAACAGTTTAAATGGCAGTAAAGCAGAGCTTATTTTTGAAGACGGTTACCCGCCAATGGCATTAACTGATGGCAATAAAAAGCTATTAGAATTATACAGCGACGCAAGCCATGATTTAGGCTTTAACAAAGTAGTAGCCGCTAATCCACGTAATGCAGGTGCGGCAGATATTTCATTTGCCGCAAACCATGTTGATATGGCACTTGATGGTTTGGGCTTAATGGGTAGCGGTGCGCACACTAAAAACGAAACAGCCGACTTAACCAGCCTTGATAAAAACATTAAAAAAACTGCATTACTCATTTATAGATTAGGGCAGTTATAAACACCTTTAAATTGGTTCTAATCGGTTAGCCGCAACTTGCATTGCAAACTTACGCAGTGCTTTAAGTTGCGGGCTTTCACTTTGCCAATAATGCCAGTACAAGGACGTATCAATATAATACTCTGGAAATAAGTCAACTAACTCCCCTTTTTGCAAGGAATCGCCAAGCTGCAAAGTCGGCAATAAACCATAGCCTAGGCCTGCTATCATGGCTTGTTTAAATCCCTCTGATGAAGGATATATATGCATATACTCTGGCGTTGAGCCGTTAATATCTTCTAAAAACTGGTGCTGTAGCTTATCGTACTCACTAAAAACTAAACAGGGCAGCTGCGCCAATTGCGAAAGCGAAGTGAGATTATGCTGTTTAATAAAGTCAGGACTCGCAATTGCCTTGTAGCGTATAGCGCCTAATGAGCTTGCTAACCCGCCATTTACAGGCTCAGGAGATGAGCTGATACACACCATTACCTCGCCATCTTTCATCCTTTTATGAGCGATGGATTGATCTTCTGAGATCACTTCAAATCTAAATTTACAATCAGATTCTGTGTCTAGTATAGCAAGGGCTTCTGGCAACCATGTTGCTAGTGAGTCAGCATTGGCAGCCAACTTTACACTAAGAGGTGTATTTAAGCTGGAGTGTTCGTTAAGTGCATCTACGTTTAAAGCAACTTCTAACTGCAGCACTTGTTGTAAATGATTAAGTAAACGCTTGCCAAGAGCGGTCGGGCGCGGTGGCTGCGTTCTAATAATTACAGGCTCTCCAAGTTTGGCTTCGAGTTGATGAATCCGCCGACTTACTGACGATTGCGTAATAAATAGTTTTTTAGAGGCTTTTTCAAACCCGCCTTCACTAATAACCGCCGACAGTGCATTGAGTAGTTGATAAGCAATCATGAGTTTTACGCATATAACCCTAAATATATTCATTGGATTTGTAACAGATTACACCCTACCCTGCAAGGCATTGAATAATTGAGTGGATTTAAAGTATGTCGTTTTTATCGGGTGTGATTCTGGGACTAAGTTTAATTATTGCTATTGGCGCGCAAAACATCTGGATTTTAAGCCAATGTATGGCTGGCGCTAATCGGTTTGTTTTAGCCTCGGTATGCATTATTTGCGACGCGACTCTTATTTTAATAGGTGTATTTGCAGCAAATGAATTACGGCAATTATTACCGGGCTTACTACCTTGGTTAACGTGGGGCGGTATTGCGATGCTATTGTACTTAGCGTATGGATCTGCAATGCGAGCAGTTAAAGGGACTTCGGGTTTAAAGGTAAGCCAAGTAGAAAAAGTAAGCTGGTGGAGTACTGCTCTTTCGGCCTTTGCAATTAGTTTGTTAAATCCACATGTGTATTTAGATACCGTGTTATTACTTGGCAATATTGGCGCTTTACAACCAAACCCAATGCATTTTGCACTTGGCGCTTGTGTTGGCTCAATAATTTGGTTTAGCA
>NZ_DRGM01000189.1 GCF_011050055.1 Pseudoalteromonas prydzensis
AGCTCAGTTGGTAGAGCAGTGGACTTTTAATCCATTGGTCGATGGTTCAAGTCCATCATGACCCACCATTTTGGTATCTCCGCATTAGATTAAATCTAACCGTTTGTTTTGTTAAACCTTACTCTCCTGATATTCGAAATTCTCACTCTTCACAGTCAATTAGCCAATAGCTAAAATATAAATACGTTAATCAAATTGGTATTTATGCACACTACTGTTATTTAGTTTTATATTCTCGTATAATTCGCCCCATAATTGCACTGTAGATTAAGTGGTCGAGAAATGAGTTTAGCTCAAACTATTATGCCTGAAGGTTATATCTTTCCTCCTAAACCAGCTCCATTAAATAATGAAGAGCAAGCGCAATACAAAGCACGTATCAAACAATTATTGATTGATAAAAATGCTGTATTGGTTGCCCATTATTATACTGATCCTGAAATTCAAGCGCTTGCTGAAGAAACTGGCGGCTGCGTTGCTGACTCGTTAGAAATGGCGCGCTTTGGTGCCAAGCACGATGCTGACATGATCATTGTTGCCGGTGTACGTTTTATGGGTGAAACAGCTAAAATATTAACCCCGAATAAAACCGTGGTTATGCCAACCCTTGAAGCAACCTGCTCGCTTGATATTGGTTGCCCAATTGAAGAGTTCTCAGCATTTTGTGATCAGCACCCCGATCGCAAAGTGGTTGTGTATGCCAATACCTCGACTGCTGTTAAAGCACGCGCAGATTGGATCGTAACCTCATCGTGTGCGCTTGAGATTGTTGAGCATCTTGATGAAATGGGCGAAAAAATCATTTGGGGCCCAGACAAACACTTAGGTGCCTATATTCAAAAAAATACCGGCGCCGACATGATCATGTGGAATGGCGCATGTATCGTGCATGACGAGTTTAAAACCAAAGCATTAAAAGACATGAAAGCGCTGTATCCAGATGCGGGCGTATTAGTACACCCAGAATCACCAGCAGAGATTGTAGCGTTAGCGGATGCGGTAGGCTCAACCAGTCAATTGATCAAAGCAGCGCAAACAATGGCTAACCAAAAGTTTATTGTTGCCACCGATCGCGGCATTTTTTATAAAATGCAGCAGCTTTGTCCTGATAAAGAATTTGTTGCCGCACCGACTGCAGGTGAAGGCGCAACATGTAAGAGTTGTGCGCACTGCCCGTGGATGGCAATGAACGGCCTCAAAGCGATTGAGGAAGCGTTATTAGATGCAACTGGTAAGGAAGTGTTTGTAGATATGGACCTTCGTGAAGGCGCACTCAAGTCGCTTAATCGTATGCTCGATTTCTCAGCGTCATTACAACGCTAAACCAAGTTATAAAGATAAGGCCGCTGATACTGCTATCAGCGGCCTTTTTTGTTTGTTTACTAGGCAGTTAACAGGCAAAAGGAAAAAACACCTTGCACCACAGAGCGTGATTTCATACTATTACGCCGCGTTATACATTAACGCCTGCGGTGAGGTGGCTGAGTGGCTGAAGGCGCACGCCTGGAAAGTGTGTTTAGGTTAATCCCTAACGAGGGTTCGAATCCCTCCCTCACCGCCATTATTTAATATTAAGACGGCCTTTTTAATTTTTACCGATGTGTACTTTCCTTTATCCTTCCAATACTTGCTTTTTTAACCCTATCCGTATTTCTATTATCTGCTAATGAGTATTAAATAAAGAGTTTGCTGCAGTGGCTAATTGCAACCGAAATTGTTATGTTGCAGGTAACATTTAAAATACATTATCTGTAATGAAAAAAAGTAAACGCTCCTCTTTGCAAGATATTGCCGATGCGGTAGGGATGACTAAAATGACGGTAAGTCGTTATTTAAAAAGTCCTACGAAAGTATCTGAGGCTACGCGCAGTAAAATCAGTGCAGCGATTGACCTACTTGGTTATATACCTAATAAAGCCCCTGATTTATTATCAAATGCGAAAAGCTTTTCTATCGGCGTGCTGGTTCCATCATTGACTAACCAAGTGTTTGCGCAAGTGATCCGAGGAATTGAAGAAGTAGTCGAACCGGCAGGTTATCAAACCATGCTCGCGCATTATGGTTATAGCCCTGCAGTGGAAGAGAAAAGGGTAGAGTATCTATTGTCTTATCATGTTGATGGCTTGATATTATCTGAGACAACCCATACCGAGCGAACTCGGCAAATGATAAAAATGGCAGGCATTCCAGTTGTCGAAATAATGGATATTAATCATCCTCCCATCCAATATTCAATTGGCTTTGATAATATTAAAGCGGCCTTTGATATGACTAACGCACTGATAGATAAAGGCTATAAGAATATTGTTTATTTGGGTGCTAGGCTTGATATGAGAACGAAGCTTAAACTGCAAGGTTATGCCGCTGCGATGATTAAAAGGGGATTAACACCTAGAGACATCATGACAGATAAGCCATCGTCATACAGTTTAGGCGCAAAGCTGATATTACAAACACTCAAAGATTACCCAGATACAGACTGTGTTTTTTGTACCAATGATGACTTGGCGGTAGGTGCGATTTTCGAGTGTCAAAAAAATAATATAGCAGTACCGCAGCAGATGGCTATTGTTGGTTTTCATGGTCACGATGTTGGTCAATCTATGGTGCCGCAACTGGCCAGTGTAATAACGCCGCGGCAACACATTGGGAATCTTGCTGGGGAAAGGTTATTGAGCGTTATTGATAGCAAACAGGATGAAGTAGATTACGAGTCGGTTTTTGATGTTGGTTATAAAATTAACTTAGGTGAAAGTGCTTAGTATTGAAAATGCTCAAGCGAATATAGCTTGAACATTTAATCGCTATAGAAACAGCGAGATCATTATCGCGACTATCGCACCGCATGTACCAATAATTGTTTCCATCACCGTCCATGTTTTAAGAGTTTGCATTTCAGTTAGACCAAGGTAGCGACTTGCCAGCCAAAACCCCGAATCATTAACATGAGAGAGTACGATAGAGCCACCACCAATCGCAATGGTGATTGCAGCAAGCTGTGCACCACTGAGCCCTAGAGGCGCTAACATCGGGGTAATTAAACCACATGCTGTTAGCATAGCAACGGTTGCAGAGCCCTGAATGACCCTAACCGCTGCTGACAACACAAACGCTAAAATAACAATCGGTAAACCCGATCCTGCAAGGTAATTACCCAGTGCATCACCAACACCAGAATCAATTAACACTTGCTTGAACACGCCACCTGCGCCAGTTACCAGAATAATGACTCCCGCAGGTTGCAGCGCACTAGTGCAGATCTCCATTATTCTGTTATTAGGCACCCCTCTTTTTATACCAAGTAGGTAAAACGCCATTAAACAGGCGGTTATAATTGCAGTAAATGGATGACCAATAAATGCAAGCCAATGTGCGATGCTCGAGTCATTTTGCACCAATCGGCCACCTAAGGTATTTAAGCTGATCATAATCAAAGGTAAAGCGATTAAACCAAGGGCAAGCGCGAAGCTAGGTATTCCTTCGCCTGCTCTTATGTCGTTAGCTGTTTGAGCATGAGAGGGGAGTTCAACATGAATAGACTTAGAAATAAAAGCCCCCCAAATAGGGCCGCCAAGTAACATCGCTGGAATACCTGCCAGTAAGCCAAACAAAATCATATAGCCGTAGTCAGCACCTAATTCAGATGCCACTAAAATAGGACCTGGGGCCGGAATTAAAAATGCTTGGCAAGATGCGATCCCTGCCAGTAAACCAATGCCAATTTTAATGACACTGCCGCCGCCTTTTCTGACCACGGCAAAAGCAATGCCAATTAATAGAACCACAGCAACATCAAAAAATAACGGTAAAGCGCAAATAAAACCCGTAAAGGTCAGTGCCCAATTGGCATTTTTATCACCAAACCTGTGTAAAAGAGTATGTGCAATACGATCAAGTGCACCAGTTTCTTCCATAACCTTGCCAAACATAGCACCTAAGGCAACCACTACAGCAACAAAGCCTAGGGTGCCAGCCATGCCTTTTTCAATGGTTTTGGTGATCGTTTCAGGGCTCATGCCTGAGCTCAATCCGGCGATCATCGAGACTAATATCAAAGCAACAACAGCGTGTAGCCTGACTTTCATTACGAGAAAAAGTAATAAAAAGATAGATCCCACGGCCGTTAAAATTAAAGATAAATCTGACATATACTTCCTACTTAATACTATTTAAATTATTTTTCGGTTAATTTTTGTTTAACTTCACATAATCAATTGTTACGGGTAACATACTACCTGTAACTAAAAATAATAAATACATTGAAAGCAATGAATTTAAAATTAAATAGAGGTTAATCAAGTGAGCCAAACAGCAACTGGGCGTATATTTATTATTATGGGCGTATCAAGCACTGGCAAATCAAGTGTTGGCTCAGCATTAGCAAAAAAAATGAACGTTAAGTTTATTGATGGTGATGATCTGCATCCAAAAGCAAATATATTAAAAATGGCTGCTGGGGAGCCACTTAATGATAATGACAGAACCCCTTGGTTAGAAAGAATTCGTGATGCTGCTTTTAGTATTGAAAAGAAAAATGAAGTGGCTGTTATTGTTTGCTCTGCATTAAAACAAAAATACCGCCAGCAAATATGTGATGGTAATGTGGGTATCACTTTTTTACATCTTTACGGTGAGTTTGCATTAGTGAAAAAAAGAATGCGGGATAGGAGAGGCCACTTTATGCCAGTAGAACTGTTAAAAAGCCAGTTTGATACGCTGGAAATGCCGGATGAAAACAATGTAATTACTATCGATATAGACCAACCATTTGCAGACGTAGTTGAAAGTTGTTTTAAAGCGACCGCGCTATAACTTTTAAAGTGCTCATTTTTAGGGGATGTGTGGATAATAAAAATCGCAGGAAACCAAGAGTCACCTGCGATTTATACATATATAATTAGTAACGTTTTTTAGGTGCTTTTAGCTGTGAATCAAATTCATCTGGAAATAAAATTGTGCCGTCGTCTTCTTCCGTTGGAAAAACGGCGATGAGTAAATCATCTTGTTCAAGGCCGGGGGTCCAGCGTGAATGCCAGTCCTTTAATGGGATCGCTTTTGCTGTGCAGTTTTCCCATTCACCCGTAGCCCATGCTTCGGCGTAAATGCGTTCTGGCCATACTGGTACACAATCATCATCTTCGTTGGCAAGCATTACACAGCCATCGTCGTCATTTAATATCCAAACTTGCTTGAATTCGTGGACTGTCTCAAACATAAAAGCCAGTCTCTTTTTGGCTCCTAAATTTAGAATAGTCTCAAATTTTTCAGATGCGGTTGCTGTTGCATTACTCATTAATAGACTCTCTCTAGAATGGCTTAGGTATAGTATATTGACTATTATGACAAAATGTCGATTAGTTAAAAATTAATTACACATTGCGTGGTATAAATCGTCGGCGAGTTGGCTTAGATCTTGTTCGTTACGGTTAGTCAGTGCATAGGTTCGCAAGCCGTAAAGACCCATCGCTAAAAAACGAGCTAGATGCTCAGCTGTGCGTGTATTTGGGATTTCACCTTCTTTTATCGCGCGCTCAAATTGTTCGGCAAGGGCGTTTTCGTAGGCGTTTAAATTAGCCATTAGTACTTGGCTTATTTGTAAATCTTGTCCTTCAACTTCACTAATACTTTTTGTAAGCAAGCATACTTTCATCGCATCACCACAAACGCACTCTTTGATAATTGCATCCAAATAAAGGCGCAGGCTAGGTAATACTGGTTTATGTTCACAAAATAGCGCTGTGAATTGTTGGTTACGATCAGTTTGATATTGCTCAATTGCCGCTAAAAAAATGCCTTTTTTATTACCAAATGCCGCATATAAAGAGCCTGGATGCAGTGCAGTAACTTGCGTTAATTTTTGCATACTGGTTTTGGCATAACCGCATTGCATAAAAGCAAGCATCGCTTGGCGCAGTACATACTCGCGGTCAAATTCGGCTACTCTCATAGTGCTCTCTTATTGTGTTGGTGAAGGCAGTTTACTTAATCTTGAACAAATATTCAAAAATAGACTTGAATATTTTAGGGTACGCCCTTATCTTGAATATACATTCAAGATAAGGATTGATAATAATGACCACAGAACTACTGCAACCATTTAAACTTAATAACAGTATAGCATTACAAAACCGTATACTGATGGCGCCATTAACGCGTTGTATGGCAGACGATAACTTAGTACCAACGCAAGCCATGGTTGACTATTATGCGCGCCGTGCAGATGCGGGCTTAATTATCAGCGAAGCCACGATTATTCGCCCTGATGCACAAGGTTACCCGAATACACCAGGTTTATTTACCAGCGAGCAAATTCAAGGCTGGAGAAAAGTAACCGACGCAGTACACGCTAACGGCGGTAAAATATTTGCACAACTATGGCATGTAGGCCGTGTAGCACATCCACACTTTTTTGACGGCGAAGTCTTAGCACCATCAGCCATTGGTGTGGAAGGCTCAGTACCACGGATGCGTGAGTTAACTTACCAAACACCAAAAGCGGCCACCCTTGAAGATATTAAAGGCCTAATAGCTGATTACGTAAAAGCGGCTGAAAACGCAGTAGAAGCAGGCTTTGACGGCGTTGAAATTCATGGCGCAAATGGCTATCTGATTGATCAGTTTTTACATTTCGCAGCCAATGAGCGCACTGATGAATACGGGCAAACCCCTGAAAATATGGCACGCTTTGCTTTAGCAGTGGTTGATGGCGTTATCGCAGCAATTGGCGCTGATAAAACAGCACTGCGCTTATCACCGGGTGCTTATTTTAATATGAGCGAAGATAACCGTGACCAAGCCGTATTTGATTATTTACTCGCTCAGCTAAACACGCGTAAACTTGCCTACTTACATGGTGGTATTTTTGATGACAGCATGCGCTTTGCAAGCTTGGGGAATAAAACCACGTCTGAGTACTTACGCGAGCACTTTAGTGGCACGCTGGTTGGCGTGGGTGGTTATGACTATGAGAGTGCCACCACGGCGATAAATGACAATAAATTTGACTTAATTGCCATTGGCCGTCCATTTATTGCAAACCCTGATTATGTGAGCAAAATTGCCAACAATGAACAGTTAGTTGCATACGATGAAAGTATGTTGGCTGAACTTATTTAAGCTAAGTCAGTAAAAGTTATATACCACCGTTATCGGTGGTATTTTTTTGCACGTGACAATGTTATATCGGCCATGTTAAAGCGTTGTTTTAAATTATTAACAATTGCAGGGTAAATAAATTATACTCGGTTACATAAATTAATTTTGAGAAGTACTGTGTTGGTTCTAAAGCAACTCAATATACTGTTTTCTGTGTTTGCTCAATCGCGCTATATTATTTCATTACGCGAAGCATTTATTGCATTGATCCCGTATTTTGTAAGCTCCGCATTGGCAATTCTAGTATTAAACCTTGCCGTTAATTTTGCTTTTTTATCCCCCGACGATCTGCTGTATCGCGTTATTGAACATAGCTCGAATATCATTTTTGTCTTATTCCCTTTAATGGTCGCACTTTCGGTAGGCTTTCATTTATCAAAAAATTTAGGCAACAGTGCTGTGGTTGGCAGTATGTTAGCGTTAGTGGGGTTTTGCGCGCATAGCGATTTTTTAACGTTTAACAATGGTGAGCTTGCTGTCAACGGTACTGGTGCATCGGCTTATGCTGTATTAGTGCCGTCTTTAACCAGTTACTTGCTGATGTTGGGGTATAAATTGACCCCTAAGCACTGGCTCGAGTTACCACTAATTAGTGATTTTTTAAAAGAAAAACTATCTTTGGTCCTGCCTTTTAGTTTGGCATTTTTTGCGCTGTATTTAATTGTGCCCTTGATTGAAGTGAGCGTGCAATCAGCATTGCTCTATGTTGTACCAAACGGCGATGATAGCAGCGTCGCAATGCAATTATTTAAACGTATGATCATCGTTCATAGTTTTTGGTTTTTCGGTGTGCATGGTGATAACGCCTATGCAATGATGTTTGAACAACTGTTTTTACACCAACATATTGTGCCGGGTTTAACGGCAAAAACATTTTACGATACCTTTGTGCTGATAGGTGGAACGGGCTGTTTTATTGGCTTAATCGTTGCTGCATTTCTATTGCCAAATGGCAGCCACGAAAAAAGCATTGCAAAAATATCGATCCCGTTTTCGTTATTTAATTTCTGCGAAATTATCTTGTTTGCACTCCCTGTATTTTTAAACCCTCTGTTGTTAGTGCCCTTTATTTTAGTGCCGTGCTTTAACTTTCTGATCAGTTATTTTTTATTATCGAGTGGGGTAATCGGTTACCAAGAAGTGACCATTAGCTGGATGACGCCAACCATCATCAACGGTGCTATGGTTGGCACTGATGCATCCGCAGCTGTGTATCAAGTATTTTTGATACTTTGTAATGCTTGTATTTATTACCCATTTTTACGTTTAAGCAGTGAAAAAAATAATTACCAAATGGCGTTTAATAAACTCAGTAGCCAATTAAATGTGAGTGAGCGATTTGCCGCGAACTCTGAGCAGCGTTTTATCAAGCAACAAAGAGCACAAAACCTTTCCAGCGCGCAACTGACCACCGTGCTAAATACCATTTCAAAAGCAAGGTTAGCCTTGTATTACCAGCCACAAATCGATTTAAGCACGGGCCAAGTAATCGGCTTTGAAGCATTGCTACGCTTACATAATAACGATGGCAGTGTATCGGGTCCTTATTTTTTGGATACCCTGATCATGCACAAGCAAACCGATATCATCGATGGTTGGGTAATTAAGCAAGCGGCGCGTGATTTAACTCAGTGGCGTAATGTGGGCTTTAAGCCAAACATCAGTATTAATGTTAATCCTGATGTGCTTATCAACACCGCAATGGTTGAGAAAATTTGCCAGCTGTTTGTTGGGTTTGCTGATCAAGTGAAAATCGAAATTGTTGAATCAAGCTACCTCGAACAACAAATCATCGTGACGCAAAATATCAACAAGCTGCGCGCTCATAATATCGAAACTGTGCTGGATGACTTTGGTACGGGGTATTCAAGTTTATCTATGTTGACTCATTTCCCAGTAAAGCACGTTAAATTAGATCGCCAGTTTTTACTGCAATGCCAGCAAGATGCTGGCCGGATCCTCTATCAACAAGTTACCGAGTTATTTGCCAAGCTTGGCTTTGCTGTTGTTGCCGAAGGCATAGAAACACACGCAGAGGAGCAGTGGGTGAAAAGTTTAGGGATCACGACAGCACAAGGTTGGTTATACGCTCCCGCAATGCTACGTAATGAAGTGATAAGCTTTACCCAAACCCGTAATAATTCCGGCAAGTTGTAAGTAGCTGCCATAAAAGTTCTATATTTGTTTAATCATTGTGTCAACATTCTGGACCTATTTTGTCATAAATCCTCGCCATACTGTGCCCGCATCCAAAATAACAATTGCAAATGGGACAATAATGCGTACTTTGACAAAACAATCGACTCTGAGCCTTGCTATCGCTTTGGCTTTTTCAACTAACAGCTTTGCCAATAATAATGAAATAGAAGAAGTCACTGTAGTGGCTAAACCAACCAGTTACGCCAATAGTGTGATTGAACAATCAATGATTGAGCAACAAAGCTCAGTATCAAGTGTCTTGGCGGTGATTGATAACTTGCCTGGTATCAGTATTAACGAAGGTGATGCATTTGGTGGTGATGATTGGTCAACCACGATCACCATGCGTGGCTTTAGCATTGACGGCAACCAACAGCAATTAGGTATGACTGTTGATGGCATTCCAAATGGTGGCTCAAATTATGGTGGCGGTGCAAAAGCGAACCGTTATTTAGACAGCGAAAATTTAGCCACGGTAGAAGTAGGCCAAGGTACCTCAGATATCGCCTCAGCCTCACTTGAGGCTTTAGGTGGTACGTTTAACTTTGTCAGTAAAGATCCAAGCCTTGAAAAAAGCACCACCTTTGCTTATACCAATGGCGATCATAATGCCTCACGTTATTACTTTAAACATGAAACAGGCAGCATTTTTAACAACACCCAAGCCTATGTGAGTTACTCGCAAACTGATACAAGCCGTTGGATAGGCGATGGCAGCAATGGTGGTAAAGATAACCAACATGCTGAGCTTAAGTTTGTATCAAACTTTGACGCGTTAACCCTGACAGGGCGCTTGTCGTATGACGATGTTAGCGAAACAAACTACAACAGCGTAAGCCTTGAACAATTTGCACAAACGCCAGATTGGGATCAACTAACGTGGAATTGGACAGGCACTCCGCACTTTGACCAAATGTTTGCAGAAGGTTGGGGCACGTTACGCGAAAACACCTTAGGTTATTTAAAGTTTGAATACGCTATTTCACCGTCGTCATTACTTACAGTCAGCCCGTATTATCATAAAAACTCAGGCCGAGGGGACTGGATCCCACCGTATTTAACCTCACCCGTTGATGAAAATGGCAACCCAACCACAGAAGGTGGCAGTAATGCCGGCTCGTATGGCTTTGTAGATAGTGATGGTAAGCCACTGGCGCCAAACGAAGGTTGCACGCAAAGTTTAAGTTGGCCGTGGGAATCGGGCCCTGGCTTAAACCCAGCATGTTATTCAGCAGATGCCACACCTGTGATGTCGTATCGTCATACTCATTATGATAAAAACCGTTTAGGTTTAACCGCTAATTACCAATTAACGCTTGGTATGCACGATATTGAAGCGGGTATTTGGTATGAGCAATCAGAGCGCGATGAATCGCGTGATTGGCATAAAGTAATTGATGCTCGTGTCTATCATCACTTTGACAGCACCCCATACTGGACTCAGTATAAAAACACCTTTGATACCGACACCTTCAAATGGTACTTGCAAGACTCAATGGCGCTGGGCGATTTCACCTTAAACATGGGTGCCAAGCAATATTTGGTGGAGTTACAAAAGTATGACCATTTTAATGATATCAGCTCAGATAAAGTAGACAGTGACTCAGATGTACTGTTTAGCGCAGGTGTGCTTTATCAGCTTAATAGCAGCACCGAGTTATTCGCCAGTTACAGCGAAAATTTTGCAGCAATTAAAGATGGCGTACTTGAGCGCGACAGCTCAACGCTTACCGATATTGAGCCAGAAACCGCTGAAAATATTGATTTTGGTGTACGTTATAACGCTGACCGTTTAAGCCTTACGGCAACCGCTTATTCAATTGAGTTTGAAAACCGTATTACTTTTATTGCCCCGGGTAGTGATACCAGCGGTATTGATTACACTATAGGCACTAATGGTTCGTACATTAATGTGGGCGGTATTGAATCACAAGGTTTTGAATTATCAGCAAGCTATATGCTAACCAATGAGTGGAATATCTACACTTCGTACACTAACAATAGCTCTGAATACGCCTCTGACGACCCAAGTTCATATGCAAACGGTGAGCTAATTGATGGTGCAGGGCCAAGCTTTAGAGCGGGCGATGATGTAATCGATGCACCAAGTGATATGTTTGTGCTCTCTACTGATTACTACAGCGGTGATTTCCGTTTTGGTATTTCAGCCAAATACACAGGTGAGCGTTTAGGTGCATGGACGGATGAACAAACCCGCACTCGCAATGAGGTTGATGGTTATACCGTGATTGATTTTAACGCAGGCTACTACTACGCTGAAGTAAATGCAGGGGCATTTAAATCAATCGACATTGCCTTTGCAGTGACTAACCTAACAGATAAACAATACCTTGCTGGTGGCACAGGTAATGGCTCTACTTACTTTATTGGTGCACCGCGCACAGCGGCACTGACATTTACTGCTAATTTCTAAGCTATAGTGTAAACACAAAGCCCATCATTGATGGGCTTTTTGCTATTTTTATAGGTGAAAAATGAAAAAATTAATCAAACTAAATTTACTAGGCATAGTGCTGTTAACCAGCCAATTGGCAGTTGCCACGCAAAATGTAGTGTTAGTCACGCTTGATGGCGTGCGCTGGCAAGAGGTGTTTAACGGCGCGGATGCTAATTTGCTCAGCAACCCTGATTTTGTTAAACACAGCGAACAACTTAAGGCTGAATTTTGGCATGAAGACAGTAAACAACGTCAACAATTGTTAATGCCTTTTATAACGCAAACGGTGGCTAAACAAGGTGCGATTATTGGCGACAGAAGTAATGGCTCTAAGATGTCGGTGAGTAATCCGTGGTATTTCTCATACCCAGGTTACAACGAAATTTTAACGGGGTTTGTTGATGAGGGCATTAACAGTAATGATAAAATTTTAAACCCAAATCAAACCATGCTTGAACTGCTTGAGCAACAGCCTGAATATAAAAACAAAACGGCATTATTTGGCAGTTGGGATGTATTCCCGTTTATTGTTAATGAGCAGCGCAGTGGCGTGTATGTCAATGCCGGCTTTATGCCAATTGCCGAAGGTTTATCAAAAGATGCGGCGCTTTTAAATGCGCTGCAAAATGAGATCCCAAGCCCTTGGCACAATGTCCGTTTTGATAGTTTTACTTATCGGTTTGCTAAAGCGTATATGTTGGCTAACAAGCCTAAATTATTGGTGATAAGCTTAGGTGAAACCGATGATTTTGCCCATGATGGCGCTTACGATCATTATTTAAAGTCAGCTAAGCAAAGTGATGCATTTATTCAAGACTTATGGCAAACCATTCAAACAACGCCGGGCTATAAAAACAACACCACCTTGATCATCACCACAGATCATGGCCGTGGCAGTCACGCTAATGATTGGCAACATCATAGCTCAAAACAAGCGTTAGCAAACTCAGAGCAAGGGCGTAAAGCGTTTCCTGAGGGCATAATTGGCTCTGAACATATTTGGTTTGCAGCAATGGGTCCTGCTATTAAAGCCACCGGTTTAGTTACAACCAAAACCGAGCTTAAACAAGCGCAAGTTGCTGCTACAGTATTAACAGCACTGGGCGAAAGCCCACAACAGATAAATCCTAACATGGCACCGGCGATCGCTGAGGTATTAAAATGAAGTCTGCAAGTACTATGATCACAACAACGCTGCTGGCAAGCATGTTAATGAGTTTTACAGCGTTTAGTTCATCAGAGCAAATAACTGCGCCACAAAAAATTCTGTTTGGATCCTGCGGTCATCAAGATAAAGCGATTTCCATTTTTGATGCGATCAATAAAGAAAATGCCGATTTGTTTATCTTTTTAGGGGATAACATTTATGGTGACACTAACGATATGCAAGTATTAGCTGATAAGTATCAAAAGCTAGGGGCAAAACCAGGCTTTAAAACACTCAGAGCGCAAACGCCGATTATCGCCATGTGGGATGATCACGATTTTGGCCAAAACGATGCGGGCAAAGAATACCCACATAAACAGCAATCACGGCAAATTATGCTCGATTTCTTCCAAGAGCCAAAAGCATCTATTAGGCGTACCCGTGCTGATGGTATTTATACTTCGTACAGATATGGAGAAGGCGAGCAAACAGTGCAGGTGATCATGCCTGATCTACGTTGGAATCGTGATGCACTTAATCCTGTTAGCGAAGCCGAATATCACACTAAACGTAAAGCAAACAATCAAGGCCCATACAGCCCAACTGAGGTAAAAGGCGCGTCGATGCTGGGTGAGGCGCAGTGGCAATGGCTTGAGCAAGAACTGAAAAAGCCCGCAGCAATAAAACTGATTAGCTCAAGTTTGCAGTTGTTGCCTGATTTTACAGGCTGGGAATCATGGGCTAATTTTCCTGAGGACCGCGCGCGTTTATTCACACTTATTAAAAAACACCGCGTAAATGGGGTAATTATTATCAGTGGTGATACACACTGGGGAGAAATTTCAAAATACACTGCTAACCTCGATTACCCATTAACTGAAATGACCAGCTCAGGGTTGACTGAAAAATGGAAAGATGTCAGCCCCAATAAGCACCGCGTTGGGCAATTTACCCATGAAGTAAACTACGGTGATTTAAGCATTGATTGGCAACAAGAAGATCCTGCTATTTCATTGCAGCTTAAAGGCATTGATGGCAAAACCATTATGCAAAGCCAATTTAGTTTGTCGAGTATTAGCCCGTATAAATAACAATGCTAGGCTCACAGCATTATGGATTGCAGCTGTGAGTTTACTGCGTTTAAATATCAAGCTAAGCATCTGATTTATTAAAGCCAATTAACGACTTTGGCTACCCCTGTAATTGAAAATATCTTACACTGGTTTTATCTCAAGCAACAACAGTGTCGCCATGCTCAATATTATTCAATCAAACCGGATGGAAGCCCTGCAAGCGCAGTTTCATCAACTGTTAAAGTTAAATCCCTTACCTAGTGTGTTTGACAAAGAAGTGGTGCTGGTGCAATCACCAGGGATGTCGCAGTGGCTTAAAATTGGTTTGAGTGAGCAGCTCGGTATTGCTGCGCAGGTTGACTTCCCATTACCATCGAGCTTTATTTGGCAGCTTTATCAGCAGTTATTGCCTAATGTGCCCAAAGAATCGGCGTTTAATAAGCCTAACCTTGCTTGGAAACTGTTTGCCATATTACCAAGTTGTATTGATGAACCGCTGTACTTACCGCTGAAAACCTATTTAGCGGGCGACAGCGACGGGCAAAAAACCTTTGCACTGTGTGAAAAAATTGCCGACGTGTACGATCAATATTTAATGTATCGGCCGCATTGGATCGCAACCTGGGACAGCGGCGTTGATAAACTAGACGATGTAGACATAAGCATAGCGCCATGGCAGCCTGATCTGTGGCGACGCATTGTTGAGCACAGTAAAGAACTTGGCCAAAGCCAATTTCATCGCGCCAATATGCAAGGTAAACTGCTCAGTGCGCTTGAATTGATGGACGCTAGTTTATTACCTAAACGCATTAATTTATTTGGTATATCTGCGATTGCCAGCTCACAACTTGAGGTGTTTACAGCTTTAAGTCAAAAAACAGAAGTTAACTTATTCTTTTTTAACCCCAGTGCGCACTATTGGGGTGATGTTGTTGATGAAAAAACCGCCGCAAAAATTACCGCTAAATATGCCATCAAACCTTTGCTAGACGCGCAATCTAAACCTGAGCAAGATTACTATTTTATTGGTAATCCGCTGCTATCGTCGTGGGGAAAACTTGGCCGCGATTATTTTGAGCAACTAGTACAGTTAGACGCCAATTGGCTCGATGGTTTTATTGACGCATTTGATGACAGTTTACTTGGCCAAATTCAAAGTGAGATTTATCAGCTGGCGTTTAAAGGCGAATCACTAAGCGAAGACAAAGCATGGTTTATCAATGAGCAAGGCAAATTACCAATAAGCTGTGACGACACCAGCATTACCCTCAGCGACTGCCATACACCGCTTCGAGAAGTAGAGCGTTTACACGACTATTTACTCAATCTGTTTAACCAGAATAAACACCTAACACCGAAAGACATCATCGTCATGATGCCCGATGTAGGCACTTATAGTCCTTATATCGAAGCGGTGTTTGGTGGTGCGCAACACGAGCGCTTTATCCCTTATGCGTTGGCGGATTTAGCCATTGAGCAAGAAAAGCCGGTGCTTAGTTCGTTTGCAAGCCTAGCTAATTTACCGTTTTCGCGCTTTGGGGTGTCAGACATTCTCGACTTATTACAAGTGAGCCAAATAGCCGAAAAGTTCAGTGTTGAAGCTCATGAGTACGAGCAAATTCAGTATTGGCTGGAACGCGTTGGCGTTAAATGGGGCATCAACGCCGAGCATAAACATAGCTTTGACTTACCCGCCATTGAGTTAAATACCTGGCAACATGGTTTAAACCGATTATTGCTGGGGATTGCGCAGCGCGATGAACAATGCCCTTACAGAGGGATTTACAGCGCCGATGAAGTGGAAGGCATGGCGCTTGATACACTCAATAAATTAGTACATTTTATTGATGTATTACAACACTATAAAGAGCAACTAAGCCCAGATGATACGCTGATCAACAAAGCCGCTATTTTGGCAAATCTATTAACCGAAATTTATGAAAGCGACAGCGACGATAGTTGGGATTTATTAGTACTGCAAAACGTGCTCGACGAGCTGAAAAAGCACCACGACAATGGCGATTACAACCAAGCCGTGTCGCAGCGTATTGTGAGTTATTTAATCAAACAAGGTATTCAAGAAAAAGGCGTAGGGCAACGCTTTTTAGTCGGCCAAGTGAATTTTTGTACATTAATGCCAATGCGAGCGGTGCCATTTAAAGTGGTGTGTATGCTTGGCCTTAATGATGCCGATTACCCACGCACCGTGCAGCCGATTGGTTTTGATTTAGTGCCGTATTCTAAAAAGCAAAAAGGTGACCGATCACGTAAATTGGATGATCGCTATTTGTTTTTAGAAGCACTGCTCAGTGCCCGTGATAATTTATATATGAGCTACATTGGTCGTTCGTGTTTTGATAACCAACCGCGCATGCCATCAACCTTGGTTAGCGAGTTATTAGAATACATTGGCCGCAGCTTTGTATATGCTGAACAGGTCGATAAAAAATTACCAGAGAGCTTAATTACCCAGCAGCATTTGCAGCCCTTTAATAGCCAGTATTATCAACCAAGTTTAAACCACACGCTGCAAAGTGATCACAGCTATAACCCAATTTGGCTACCTACTGCGCCAATAATGCCAGAGCCTGCAACAGCCCTTAATGTTAGTGCGCCTGAGCAGCTTGATCTTGATGTGTTTATTCGCAGTGTCTGCCATGCTCAAGAGAGCTTTTATCAACAAAGTTTAGGTTTGCGCTTACCGCAATTTAATGAAGTAGCCAAAGACGAAGAGCCATTTAGTTTAGATGCACTAAAACGTTATTTTTACCTCGATGAGATCCTGCAAGCGAATATTAACGAGCAACCGCTCAGCACTGCACAAATACTGCAGCGCGGCGATTTACCGCAAGCCAATGTGGGCGACATTATTTACGACAGTATGCAGCACCGTGTTGATGCACTCGCAGGGCAAGTGAAAGAGCAAATAAAGGGCGGCAAAAGTGAGCCGATTGAGGTTAAGTTAATTCTTGAAAGCACCCAAGTAGAAGGCTGGTTAAACCAAGTGTATTTGCAAAAGCAGGTGTTTTACCGCAGTGCCAGCATTAAAGCCAAAGATCTGATCAAAGGCTTTATTTATCATTTAGCAGCACAAAGCATGCAGCAAAACGTTGAAACTTTACTGCTGGGCCTTGATAAACAAATTAGTTTTGCGCCACTTAGCAAAGCAGCTGCCGATGCGCTGTTAGCCGATTGGTTTGCTTTGTATAAAGCGTTACGACAAGCTCCGGTGGCGTTTTTTCCGGTTAGTGGTTATGAATACATTAAAAGC
Organism: Pseudoalteromonas prydzensis; assembly: GCF_011050055.1. GTDB lineage: Bacteria > Pseudomonadota > Gammaproteobacteria > Enterobacterales > Alteromonadaceae > Pseudoalteromonas > Pseudoalteromonas prydzensis_A. Next base: position 17,304 of record NZ_DRGM01000189.1, read on the forward strand.
GGCGGTGATATAAACAAAGCAATGAGTAAATTTAGCCCGCAATACATTGGCCGTGGCGAGGGGGAAGACCCTTATATTCGCTTAACCGTGCAGTCGTTAGCCGATTGCCAAGACGAATTTATAAAGTGGAGCGAGCAACTGCTGGCACCATTATTTGCTCATGCCATGGAGAGTGACTATGCAAGCGCTTAACCCACTCACTATGCCGCTAACAGGGCAAAGCCTGATTGAAGCCAGTGCCGGTACCGGTAAAACCTATACCATAACGGGTTTATATTTACGCTATTTACTTGGTATGCAAAACGCTGATGAACGCACTGCAGCCGTTAATGTGCCGCTCAGTGTTGAGCAAATATTGGTGGTGACGTTTACCGATGCCGCCACCCAAGAAATTAAAGACAGGGTGCGCAGCCGTATTATTGCCGCCCGCGATGCCTTGCTTGGTCAAGACCCTGATGATGAGCTGATAAGCGGCGTAATTGCTGCAATTGACGATAAACACCGTGCCTTTGACTTACTCGATGCGGCGGCTAAATCAATGGACGAAGCGGCAATTTTTACCATACATGGTTTTTGCCAACGGATGCTTAAACAGCATGCGTTTGAATCTGGCGTGGCGTTTAATTTAGAATTTATCCTCGATGAGCGCGATATTCTGCTTGAGACCATTAAAGATTTTTGGCGTGCATTTGTATACCCGCTAGATAAAGAAAAAACCGATGCCATATTAAAAGTGTTCGCCGCGCCAGAGCAGTTGTTCTCACAGGTGTCGAGTATTTTAAATAAAGGCAATGCGCAGATCACACCACAAATAAAGTTAGACGATGTGTGGCAAGCCCGCGAGCAATATTTAGCAAAAGTACCCAGCTTTAAAAAAGCCTGTTTAGAGAGCGAGTTTATCGCTGCAATTAAAAGTTCAGGGCTGAGTGGTTCAAAAACACCGGCGCGTAAAGGCAGCTTACAAGCGCTGGAAGAATTTTGTTTAGGCGACGAGGCTTTTTTTGAGTTTGGCACCAGCAAATATTCGTTTGCGGTGTGGGGCAGCGATAGTCTCAGCGATGCCAGCAATTATAAAAAAAATCAGCCGTTATTTACTCATCCGCTAATTGCACAATTTGATGAGCTCGCAAGACTCTTATCTATAGTGAATCAAGGCTTAGCGATAGCGATTGTGCAACATGCTGCAAGCTGGGTAAAAACCGCGATTGTTAAGCGCAAGCAAGAGCAAAGCGTGATCACCCCAGATGATTTACTCAGTAACTTACACAGTGCACTGGGTAGCGAGCAAGGCGATACATTGGCGCAAAAAATAGCGCTGTTGTTTCCGGTGGCGATGATTGATGAGTTTCAAGATACCGATCCCATTCAGTACGGCATTTTTAGTAAAATTTATGGCCAAGAAAATACCACCCTCGCCATGATTGGCGACCCAAAACAGGCTATTTATGGCTTTAGGGGCGCGGATATTTTTACTTACATTGGTGCAAAGCAGGCGGTCGTAAACGAGCAGCAATTTACCTTAGGCACTAACTTTCGCTCCAGTAGCGATGTAGTACAAAGCGTAAACCAGCTATTTGGTAAACACGCTAATAGCTTTATTTATAATGACGCCATTCCATTTAACCCAGTCGCAGCACAAGGTAAAAAAGCCGATAAGTCATTTTTACTCGATGGCAAGCCTGCCACTGCATTTGAATTTTGCGTGTTCGAAGACAGCACCGCAGATGAAAAAAACAAACCAACCAGCAAAGGCTTTGGTCAGCAACAATTAGCGCAGTATTTTGCCAATAAAATAGTCACCTTGCTGGAGCAAGCTGCCCAAGGGCGAGCTTGTATTGGTACAACACCTATTACAGCTGCCGATATTTGTATTTTGGTGCGCGATCGTGTTGAAGCACAAATCATGAAAAAAGCCTTGAGCGAGGCGCATATTGCCAGCGTCTATTTGTCTCGTGATAGCGTGTTTAATCAAGAGTTAAGCCACCATTTACTGAATTTTTTAACTGCTTTACACGGTCAGTATGATGAATCGCTACTGCGCGGGGTATTAGCAGGGCCGTTATTTTGCCTCAGTTATAACGCCATATATGCGTTGCATGAAGACGAAACCCAGTGGCAACAGTATTTAAGCTTTTTTGCCACCTTGAGCGAAATTTGGCACAAACAAGGTGCCATGGCGATGATGGAACATCTCCTTAGCCATAATCAGCTTAGTGCTAAATGGCAGGGCTTAGGCTATAACGTTGAACGTTGGTTAACTGACTTTAGGCATTTGGCTGAAATACTCCAGCAAAAGCAAATTGAGCTGGAAGGCACACTGCGTTTACTGCGTTGGTTTGCGCAAAAGGTTAGCCAGCAAGACGGCGAAGCGGTGCAAGTGCGCTTAGAAAGTGACGCTAACTTAGTTAAAATAGTCACTATGCACGCGTCAAAAGGGCTTGAATATCCGCTGGTGTTTATGCCGTTTGCCAGTGGCTTTAGGGAAACTAAAGACGCGCTTTATCATCAAGACGGTAAGCTGATTTACGATTTAAGTAAAAGTGAAGGGGCGCTAGAAAAAGCCCAACAAGAACGTTTAGCAGAAGACTTACGGTTATTGTATGTTGCACTTACCCGTGCTGTGCATTTTTGTGCCATTGGTATGTATAACCTTGGCCAAGGACAAAGCAGCCGCTTAGCAATACAAAGTAGCTCATTAGGGCATGTATTATTTGCAGGCTTAGACATTACCAGCAGCCAAGTGTGGCGTGAGCATTTGCAAGCGTTTTGTGCTGCAAACCACGCAATGGGCTATCATCAATTTAACTCAGAGCAACTTGCCGAGCAGGGCGTATTAACGTTTACCAGCAGCAAAGCTGCCAGTGAAACACTCACTGTTAATCAGGTTAATGCCCGTATTGAACGTAATTGGCGCGCCACCAGTTTTAGTGCCTTGAGTTTTAAAAAGTACACCGATCATATAGAGCCTGGGCGCAGCGATGAAGATCACGAAAAAGACGAGTTTGCTGCTCAGCAAGATGCAGTTCTGTCACCATATAGCTTCCCGAAAGGTGCAAAACCTGGTAGTTGTTTACATGAAATTTTTGAACAACTCGATTTTACCCAGCCAGCAGTTCACCCGACTAACGCAGAGCAAAGCTTAGCTGCTGTGGTTGAGCGCAGTTTAAAAAAATACCACATTAGCGAGCAGTGGCAAACAACCACTGAGCAATGGGTGCTTGATGCACTAAGTTGCCCATTGAACGAACAAGGCTTGAGCCTTGGCGTGTTAACCCCGCAGCAATGTTTAGTGGAGATGGAATTTAACTTGCCATTGAGTCACTTATCAGCCAAGCAATTAAATGCGGTATTAATTAAAGAGTTTGCTTTTAATCAAAGCCGGTTGGATTTTTATGATGTCAAAGGCCTGCTTAAAGGCTTTGTTGATTTAATATTTTGCTATGACGATCAGTATTATATTTTAGATTACAAATCAAATTACTTAGGTAGCCAAGCAAGTGACTACGAGCAAGATGCCCTAGAGCAAGCAATGAGTAGCCATCAGTATCATTTACAGTATTTAATTTATACCGTGGCTTTGCATCGGTTATTAAAACAACGGCTACCTAATTACCGCATAGAGCAACATTTAGGCGGCGTGTATTACACCTTTTTACGCGGCATGAGCGAGGGTAAAGGCGTGTATTTTAAAAAGCTAACCACAGCACAAGTGCTGATCTTAGATGGCTTGTTTAGTGAAGGAACCATGTTATGAACACCGAACAACAAACTAGTCCTGTAATAGTGCCATTACTGGATTATTTGCTCAGTGAAAATCGTGTGCGCATGGTTGATATAAAACTAGCGGAATTACTTTGTGAACATCAACATGATGATGTTTTTTACCTGATTTTATTGCTCAGTAATGCTCAGCAAAGCCAGCATAGCTGCTTAACGCTGAACGAACTTGATTGGCAAAACCCGTTTAATTTACGCCAAGCAGAGTTTAGCCCGCTGGTACTAAGCGTGCCAGATAGTTTAAGCCCATTTAATGATGGCTTTAGCACCGAGCAGGCACTTATTTGCTTACAAAACCATGCCAGTGTTGGCCCTGAAAAACCCTTGTTGTTATTTGATAACCGACTGTATTTTGCCCGCCTCGCAGGGTACGAGCATACCCTTGCACAACGTTTATTACAGATGAGCCAACAAACGGTGACGGTTGATAACCACGCACTCGCGCAGTTGCTTGAACGCTACTTTCCAACGGAGCAAACCGATAGCACTGATCCGCAAAAAATAGACTGGCAAAAAGTAGCCTGTGCGATGGCCGCTACAAAAGGGTTTAGTGTGATCACTGGTGGCCCAGGCACAGGTAAAACCACCACAGTGACTAAATTATTAGCGATATTGCAGTCACTTTATCAACATGCCCCCTTGAGTATTAAGCTGGTGGCACCGACTGGTAAAGCCGCAGCACGATTAAGTGAATCAATACTTGGCGCAAAAGACAAACTCACTAATATTCCTGAGCACATAAAAACCTTGATACCGCAAAGTGCGCAGACGATTCACCGTTTACTCGGGGTTAAACCCTTTACTAATAAATTTAGGCATTCAACGGCCAACCCGCTGCACCTTGACTTGTTGATCATCGACGAAGCCTCGATGGTGGATTTATCCTTGATGGCAAAACTCATTGAAGCATTGCCAGCTCACGCGCGGTTAATTTTATTGGGTGATAAAGACCAACTTGCCTCGGTAGATACCGGCAGTGTAATGAGCGACCTATGCCAAGGCTTAGTGCTTGACCAAACACCAAGTTATTCTGTTGAGCGCTGCGCAGAGCTGAATCAACTGTGTTTTAACGGCGCAGATAAACTGCAAAGTAACCCAAGTGATTTTAAACTCGCTGATTGTATTGCATTTTTACAGCACAGTTATCGCTTTGATGCAAAAAGCGGTATTGGCCAATTAGCACAAGCGGTGAATACCAACAACAGTGGCAAGCTCAATTACGTAGAGCAAGAGGTAAACAGCGGCGCATTTAAAGACGTGATCTTTGATTATGATTTAGTCAGCCAACCACTTGATAAACTGGTGCAAAGTGCCGCCAGTAAATACGCCGAGTATCTGCAATTAATTGCTCAGCAAGCAACCTGTGCTGCAGTACATAAAGCCTTTGCCAGCTACCAATTACTAGCCGCCGTGCGCGAAGGTGATTATGGCGTAAATAACTTAAATCACCGTATTGAGAAGCAACTTGCTCAACAAGGCTTAATAACCCTAAATCCTGATCAGCGCCATTACGTGGGCATGCCGATCATGATTGCACAAAATGACTATCAGCTAAAATTATTTAATGGTGATATAGGTATTTTAATGCTCGATGAAAACGGCCAATTAAAAGCAGTATTTATCGACGAGCAGGGCAGTGAACGGGCATTTTCGCCAGCGCGATTGCCCGCCCACGACAAAGTGTATGTCATGACCATTCACAAATCACAAGGCTCTGAATTTACTTACACCGCTATGGTACTGCCACCAGCAAATCAAGCAACCGCAGGCATCAATCGTCAGTTAGTTTACACCGGCATCACCCGCGCCAAAAACACCTTCGAACTTGTCGCCGACAAAAAAGTGTTATTAATGGCCATGAATAAATCAGTAAGCAGAGCATCAGGGCTGTATGAGAGGTTAACGTAAGTTGAGCAAGCGAGTTAGCAAGAGTAAAGTTAGCGAGATTAGAGACAAGTGCGGTGTTTAGATTATTTACTAGCTTTAATATTATTGGTATTCATCATATAAAATTAAATTACGTTTTAATTTTATAATTGTATTGCTTAAATATACAATTGATTACACTTATATTTTTAATATCGAATCTTGTGTCTAGGAGGTTTTTTTGAATCATTACCAAGAGAAGTTATGGAAAGAATCTCCAGAATTAATTCGAGGTTATTATGACAACATTGAACGCTATAAACGGCTATCTGAAGAAGTAGATTATATACTTACAAATACTTTATCTATAAATGAGGTTGAAGTTGCATCGATTTCATCTAGAAGTAAATCAATAGAAAGTTTTTGCGAAAAGATATACAGAAAATCTTATAAAGATTCATTTAAATCAATAACTGATTTTGCTGCCGCGAGGGTAGTTTTCTTGTATGAGAAAGACCGTGCATCTATCGAGACAAAAATTGAACAATCATTTGATATTATAGAAAAAGTCAATAAGGTTCAGCTTGATGACATAGAGCGTTTCGGTTATGGCGCCCTTCATTACATAGTTAAATTAAAGGCAAACTATGTTGGAGAGCGCTACAACGATATTAGGGACTTGAGATGTGAAATTCAAGTAAGGACTATTTTGCAAGATGCTTGGGCACTTGTTGCTCATCACTTAAGTTATAAACAGGAATCTGATGTCCCTAAACACCTACGTAGAAAATTGAATGCACTTTCTGGGCTATTTGAAACTGCGGATGATCAGTTTCAGCATATAAGAGATGCTCGTGAGGATTATCAACAAAAGCTTAAAGGTGCTATAGACGATAGCGATAATATTGTAATGACCCAAGAAATAGAAATAGATAGTTTAATCGCGTTTCTAAAGTGGAAACACCCAGACCGTGTACTAGATGAAACTTTAGAGCTATCAGAACTGGTTGCAGAAATAAAGTTTTGTGGTGTGAACACGTTGCAACAGCTTCAAGTTATCTTAAATAAAACTGAAAAAGCATGTCAAGCGTTTGAAGCTGCTTACCCACCATATGACCCGGAAAAACAGGAAAACTGTAAATACTCGGCTACGGGATCTGTTAGGCAGGCTTTAGAGTTCTTATCTGAAGACTTTATTAATCGGTTTGAAGCTCCTTTTGCTGAAAGTGTTAAAAGTAGAAAAAATGAGTTTAAACATTTAGTAGAAAAAACATAACAAACCTTTTTCGGCCGCTTCTAGACACAGGCGGCCACTTATAAATCAATAAATTAACTCACCAATACTCGCTCTAATATCTGCAATGGTGATAAACAATTTGTTATCTGCGTCTTTAAATGAAGTGAATCCATATTTTTCATAGAAATTAGCAGCACCTTCTTTTGCGTCAACAATGACGATAGGAAAGGCGATAGTTTCACTTGCTATTAATAGTTTTTTTAGTGCATCAACTAACAGCCATTCACCGAAACCTTGGCCTTTATATCTATGATCGATTGTTAAACGTGCGATTAAACCACCGGAAGTTACACTGTGATGCTTTTTTTGTAATTTACCGGGTAAATCTGGAAGATTAATTGCTGTCATTGTTAATGTATAAAAACCAATGATGTGTTCAGGGCATTGCTTATCCTCAAGCACAAATGTACGCGTATTGTCTTTCTTAGCTTGTTGGCTTGCCATAACCTTTAAGTAATTATTGAGTGCGACAATACCGCAGTCAAAACGGCTTCGGTCATGCTTAGTTTTGTCTAATTGGACAGTATCCATTATTGAGTTTTATTTTTATAACGAGTAGCTGCACTTTGTAATTTACTATTTGGTTTTGCTGGTTGGTCTAACGCGGCCATTAAAGTCATGGTATCTTGCTGACTTAATTGTAGGGCACGCTCACGTTCCATAATCGTTTTTGCTTTTTCAACAGCAGAACTCAGCACAAACGAATTAATACTAGACATGCCAGCAATAGCCGCGGCTTGTGATAGCAGTTCTTGTGTATCAATATCTACACGCGCTGTAATTCTAGGTAATGCAGTGCTCATAATAATCTCCATTCAGTGTCAAAGTGGCACAAGCGAATTGTAGTATGATTTTTATGCACTGGCAAGCTGCGTGCCATTATGGCACATGAATGGCGGAGCTAATAAGAGCTGAAATGTGTATTTTATATGATAGGTTTATTTAACAGTAAGCAATCAATTGTGCTTGAAACAATTGGTGAAAAGAAGTTATCAATAAAAAACATAGAGCATAAGTATTAGGCTGGCCCTTATGCTCATCGTGCCTATATTTATCTGCCATTAAGCTCTATGGTTTCACCGTCATCAGGGATGATAAATCGTGTTAATAAGTTATGTTGACTCAAAAGTATGGTTAAATCTGCGCGGCTTATACGGCAGTGATCGAGTGCTTCCATATGATTAGCTATGATTATGCCTGTACTCAGCGATGCTAATTCAATAATGTCTTTTTCAGTAAGCAGTAACGGTGCACCAATATCGAATTGTGCTTTACCAGTGGGGGCGACAATATAGTCAGGTTGGTTTTTCTTAATAAACTCTCTGATTTCATTGGTCAAAATAGTATCTCCCATTAGATAAAGGGTTGCTTCATTCTCAAGTTTTATAAAATACCCTACACCATGTTCCATAAATGGGGTGAGCCAGCCTGTTGTATGTTTTGCTGCAACTTGCTCTATTGTGCCGTTGAAAAACGGGCTGCATTGTTCTTTTAATACTTCAGTGTTGATCCCTTTTTTAGTTAAGTAGCGGGAATCGTGTTTAGTGCAAAATGTAGTAATTTCATTGTTTCGTAGCCAGCGTTCAGCTGCTTTATCTAAATGATCGAAATGGCCTTTTTGACAATGAGTGATCAAAGCGTATGCAATCTTATTTTCAAGTTGGTGGAATGCACTGGGTAATTCAACCAGTGGGTTTCGTTGTTGGCTTTTATAGTAACGTAGTCTCGGTAAAGTTGATTTTTTGGCAAGCATGGGATCAAGTAAAATATACTTGCCTGTAACTTCGATGACTAAGGTTGCATTTCTGATCTGTGTAATTTTCATAATTTCTCCTAATTAAAAAACTATGGTAATTTGTGAAGTTACTCCATAGTCAAGTATTTAAATATGAAAATTGCAGAGTTTGAAAAACAAACAGGACTGTCTCGCGATACGTTGCGTTACTATGAGAAGATAGGCATGTTAACGCCACCAGTACGAGCGGGTAATGGTTATCGGTATTATGGTCAAGCTCAGCTTCAGGAGCTAGCTTTTATTGAGCGTGGCAAGACTATCGGTTTTACGCTAACTGAAATCAAAGTAGGCTATGAGCGTTACCAAGCTTTAGGGAGTTTGTGCCCTGAATTCAGCAAACAATTACGAGACAAAAAAGCATTACTAGCTAAGCGAATTAGCCAAGATCGTAACGCGATAGCCGTAATAGATAATATGTTGAAGTCATTTTGTAGCTAAGTTTATTACTTTATTTGAGGGATTATGAAAATAAAACAAATCACATGGCAGCAGGCGTTACCGATCAGGCACTGTGTTTTGTGGCCGCAGAAGCCGCTGCAATTTTGCAAAGTAGTGGGAGATGAAACGGCCACTCACTTTGGTGGTTTTTTAAATGATGAATTGGTTTGTGTCGCGTCAGTTTATAGCCAAGGAAATGTCGCTCGCTTAAGAAAGTTTGCTACCTTAGCTAACTTTCAGGGCAGGGGCGTTGGCTCTGCAGTCATCACCCATGTTATTGCATATCTAAAACAATTGAACATTAACTATTTTTGGTGTGATGCACGTACAACCGCGAGTAGTTTTTATCAACAGTTTGGGATGGAAGTTGAAGGCCCAGCGTTTGATAAAGCAGGTGTGCAGTATTATAAAATGTCTGTCAGCTGGTGATACAAGTACTCAGTGTTTCTCTTTGGTTATTGATAAGTTGCTTCATTAATGCTTAGGGTAAACTCTATAATCTAGCGCGTATTATATAGGTGTCTAGCACCTAAAATCGTACTCTTTGCATTATTAGCAAGCCCCGATGACTACATTCCAATCGTACAACGGCTCATAACTTATCGCTAAATCAGAGCTGGTAAAGTTAATTTATTATAATTGTTGTTATTGAGTTGTTAATGTAAGCGCTTACATGCTAAGTTTATAACTCTGCATACGCTAAAACTATTTAAAAAGGATGGTTTGTTACTACGCGTATGTTTGAAAAGCGCTACATTGCAATTGTTCGGAATTGCTATGGATCTCAATGTAAGCGCTTTCATTTCTGTTGTTTGTGAGATGAATAAAAAGGACTCGTTCTTTAGTGGTTAGCCACTAAAGAAGTTTTATAAATTACATTTGGAGACATACAGTGAAAACTAACAGCAAGTTAACCACGAGGCTTGCAAATATTGGGTTTGCAAGCCTGATCATTTGTGCGTCCTCGCAAAGTAATGCTGCCGTGGGCAATTTACTTTGGGAAGATAATTTTAATAATTTAAATACTGACGTTTGGAATATCGATGTTGGTGATGGTTGTGATCAAGGGTTATGTGGCTGGGGCAACCAAGAGCTACAATGGTATAACGAAAATAATGTCTACATTAGTGATATTGCTGGGGAGGCCGGCAACAAGGGGCTTGTTCTTGAAGCGCGAAATGAAGCGCTTGGCGGTAAAGCATTTACCTCTGGTAAATTACAAAGCAAAAATAAATTAGCTGTGCAATACGGCATGATAGAAATTAGAATGAAAGTGTCTGATGTGGATACTGGCTTATGGCCTGCGCTTTGGATGCTCGGTACCAGTACCGCAGATTGGCCTGCTAAAGGCGAAATTGACATCATGGAAATGGGGCAATCTCAAGCAGGGCGAAGTGATGCTGGCTTTGCTGGTGCACCGAGTAATAACTATACAGGATCAAATTTAATTTTTTATGCGGATGCAGCCTGCAGTACTGGTAATCCATCATGCGCCGCAAGTGTGGCGTATCAAACAGACAACGCTCATTTGTCATCAACACCACTTACAAACCGATTCGTAACGTATCGAACTTATTGGACAGAAGATGAAATTCGTTTCACCGTTGAAGACAATGGTGTTGAATACGATATGTTTGATAATCCATTTGCGATAACCGCTGAATCCAGTGAGTTTAATGCGCCATTTTATTTATTAATGAACCTTGCAGTGGGGGGATTATTTACCGATGCGCTGACAAACGAACAAGTCACTGCGCCATTACCTGGAAAAATGGTGGTCGATTATGTTCGTGTTTATGAACTAGATGGTCAAGGCGAAGTATTCAATGGCAATCTAACGCAACCAGAAGTCGGCACATTTAATGTATTTAGTGAAGGCCCTAGCGATAATGAGTTAGTCGCTGGTAGCAATGCCGATATTTATATTTGGAATCAAAATTCACTCAGCCAAGGTACAACCACGGCTTATGAGGGAAGTGACGTTATTGCGTGGCAATATTCGCCTGATCAATGGTTTGGAGCAGGTATTCAAAGTCGTCAAGCACGTGATATGAGTAATTTTAGAGATGGCCACCTTAACTTTAATATTAAAATTCCTGCCGATGTTAGTTTTAGAATAGGTATCGCTGATACCTACACTAATGAGAATTGGATCACCTTTCCAGCCAATATTAACCAATATGGGCTGGTGCGAGACGGTCAGTGGAGTGAAGTAAGTATTCCTATAACTGATTTAGCTGGGAGCATGGTCGCATTACAATCGATTAAAAATCATTTTAATATTGTATCGGTCGCAACTGAGGAGCCAAATTATAGCTTCCAAATGGCCATTGATGATATTACATGGACTGGCGGCGGCAGTGCGCCAAACGATAGCGATCAAGATGGTGTCAATGACAGCCTTGACCAATGCCCTGGTACCCAAGCTGGTATTGAGGTTGATGCCACAGGCTGCCCTGTGATTATTTTACCCGATGGTTTAGAGCAACCTTCAACAGATAGCCTTACTTTTTACGTTAACAGCACCGGTTGGGCTGACGTGCATTATACAATCAATGGCGGTGACCAACAAAATGTTCGTATGCAAGTTATCAATGGCCGGAATGAACTCACTCTGACAGGACTCGTGGCTGGTGATGTGGTTAGCTTTTGGTTTACCTACTTACAAAATGATGGTGTTGTTACAGACACAGCTGAACAAACGCATACATTTTCAGATCCAGCTTCAGGGAATAATGGTGATGGAGATAGCGATGGTGTCAATGATGATATTGATCAATGCTTAAACACGCCGATGGGTGATGTTGTTGATGCTCAAGGTTGCAGTATAGTGGTAACCGAGCAACTTCGTCTCGAAGCTGAAGATTACAGTAACTATTTAGATAATGACGCGGGTAATACTGGTGGAGAATATCGCAACGATGATGTCGACATTGAAACCACAAGTGATAGTGGCGGTGGTTACAATGTAGGTTGGACATCCGCGGGTGAGTGGCTTGAGTTTCAAGCTAATCTTGGCGCAGGTACGTATAATTTAACAACTCGTGTTGCATCAGAAATTGGTAACGGTACATACATTGTATCGATTAATGGTAACGTGATTGCCAGCGATGTTGTGCCTACAACCGGTGGCTGGCAAACGTTTATTAGTCAAACAATCGCGTCGGTTACTTTAAATGAAGGTGTGCACACTGTTCGTATTGAAATGACGGGCGGTGAATTTAATTTAAATTGGCTAGAATTTAACCTTGCCAACCAAACAGAAAATGACAGTGATAATGATGGGGTGAGTGACAGCCAAGATCAATGCCCAAATACACCTGCAGGCAGCCAAGTAAATAGTCAAGGTTGTGAGATCAACCTAGGCAATGTGATCCCTTTATACGATACGACTACGCAATTAGAGCCGGCTATTAGCTATGACCGAGGAGATGCGTTAATTACCCGGTTCGCCGATCGTGGTCGTGACCGCCATGCCAAGGAAGATCAATTTCAAATTTATGATCATTATTTATCCCATTACTGGGCACACCGTACTGCGCAATTTGAAATAGCTGACTTTGTCGCCAAAGGTGGCTCACGGATAGAAGTGACCTTTATTACTGAGTGGAAACTAGGGGCACGAGAGTTTCGCGCTTGGTATCGCGGTTTAGGAACTGTTGCTGAGTACCATGGCAATTACTTTGGCGGTGGTGCTGTGGTTGAGTTGGATAACGGTAGTTATGATACAGACTTTAATAAGATCAGCGGATCTGGTGATCAATACCGTTATCGCGTCATTATTGATGATTATCGACCGTTAAATTGGGAGCCTGCTGGTGGTTCTTTACCACTTGAAGTTGGTCAACGCATGGAGTTTGAAGTTAGCCAATTTCTGGATGCACCACCAGAGGGCCGTGAAAACTATTATGGCACCACTTACTTATATATTGTCGGTGAAGGATTGGTACCTTGGAAAACAGTAGGGGACTTTAACGATCCTTCATCACAACGAGAAGATTCATACCCGATTGCCGAGCAAGGTTGGCTAGGTGGTAAAACCACACTTCCTTATAACTATACCAATGAGCCAGATAATCACTTTATGCAAATGGCGACTAATTTATCGAGCTTAAATGGCCAAACATTTGTGCAAGGGCGACGTGTTCATCACAGTAGTTTTGTCAATGGTGAGCACGATGAGCTAAATGGTGAAAATGGTGTATTTAATGCCGTTGTAGGAAAGTCAGGCCCGCATTATATTAATGACAGCTGCGCGGGATGTCACGTACGTAATGGTCGCGCTGCGCCACCAGAAGTAGGTGGCTCTTTAGCTAAGTGGGTGTTTAAAGTGGCCGATATTAATGGCAACTCTCATCCCTTATTAGGCAATGTTTTACAGCCTAAAAACCTTGGTATTAACGATGCTACGCAAGGTGAAGGGGATGTTACTATTGCATCATGGGCTCAAAGTAATGGCTTACGCTCGCCTAACTACCAATTTAGTAAAACCACCCCAGCGCGTTACTCTGCTCGTATTGCCCCCCAATTAGTTGGTTTAGGTTTACTTGAGGCTATCCCAGAGAGTGCCGTATTAGCTTTAGCTGATGAGCACGACAATAACGGCGATGGGATTTCGGGTAAAGCACAACGGGTAACCGATCCTATTACAGGCCAAACACGTTTAGGACGCTTTGGTTATAAAGCTGCGGCTGCATCTATTAAGCACCAAGTAGCGGGGGCTTTTAATACTGATATGGGGGTGACCAATTCGGTTTTCCCAAATCCAGACTGCGGCGCATCACAATCAAGTTGTGGTAATGCAGGTGTTGAAGTGTCTGATCAACACCTTGACGAATTGAGTAAATACATTGCTTTACTTGGCGTACGTGCTCAGCGCGACCTTGACGATCCGCAAGTGCAATTAGGCAAAACACTCTTTACCTCAATTGGCTGTGAAGGTTGCCATACTGGCACATTCGAAACCAGTGAATATCACCCGTTCTCTGAGCTAAGAGCACAAACTATTCACCCATATACTGATTTATTACTGCATGATATGGGACCTGGTTTAGCTGATAACTTAGGTGAAGGCTTGGCCACTGGCGCTGAGTGGCGAACAGCACCTCTTTGGGGCATTGGTTTATCTGCATGTGTGACAGGCGGTGTGGATAATATTCTTGGCGGGCAAGGCAATGAGTTTTGTACTGCACAGCCAAGCTACCTACATGATGGCCGCGCCAGAACGATAGAAGAAGCTATCTTATGGCATGATGGAGAAGCGCAAGCTTCAAGAATTGCTTATGAAAGCTTGTCAGTAAATGACCAGTCAGCAGTACTGACATTTTTAAATTCACTTTAAAAATCAGCAGCTAAGTACTTTATGAATATACCCACTTAGTGTGGGTATATTCGTTTTATAGCATTAGTGTTTCTGCGTAGATTATTTTGTCATAGCAAAATAATCTACAACTAACTGGGTCATCGCATTGACACCTAATTGTAAGGCTTTTTCATCGGCGAAAAACTGTGGCGAATGATTACTTGCAGCCGTTTTTGCATTTTGACCTTGCGGTGTTACACCTAGAAAGAAGAATAGCCCCGGCGTTTCTAACGCGTAGTAACTAAAATCCTCAGCCCCAGTGATGAGATCAGTAGTGATAATGTTACTTTGACCCGCGACTTTAGCTAACGTCGGCGTCATTTTTTGCGTTAACCCGACGTTATTGACTGTTACTGGGTAACCATGATCTATGTGCACATCCGCTTTAGCACCGGCTGATTCAGCAACTAGCTGTGCGGTTTTCGTCAAGCGTTTTTTAATATCAGCACGCATTGCCTGATCAAAAGTACGAATAGTACCAATTAACTCGACATTATCAGGAATAATATTTGAACGTACGCCGCCATTAATTGCCCCAAAGGAGATCACTGAAGGCGCTTTAGTGACGTCAACTTGGCGTGACGAAATTGTTTGCGTAGCCATAATAATTTGCGAGGCCGCAACGATCGGATCAACACCATTCCATGGTCGTGAGCCATGAGTTTGTTGTCCTTGCACATTGATTGAAAACGAGTCTGAGCTGGCCATCAGCGGCCCTTCACGAAAGCCAATCTGGCCGGTGTTTAATGAACTGGTTACATGTAAACCAAATACGGCTTCAGGTTTTTCTTTAAATAAGCCTTCTTTGAGCATTAGCTCAGCGCCGCCTTCTTCACCTTCAGGGGCACCTTCTTCTGCTGGTTGAAAGACAAATAATACATCACCCGCTAAGTCATCTTGAACTTTAGCCAAAGACTCGGCCACAGCCATCAAAATGGCAACATGATTATCATGACCACACGCATGCATCACACCAACTTCATTACCACGGTAGGTAGAGGTCTGAGTAGAAGCAAACGGTAAATCAACTTGTTCAGTCACAGGGAGGGCATCCATGTCTGCACGAAGCGCTATTAAGGGGCCTTTTTTGCCGCCTTTAAGTTTAGCAACCACACCGGTATGGGCTACCCCAGTTTGTACTTCTAAACCCAGTGCTTCTAAGTGCTTGGTAATGTATTTAGCGGTTTCAAATTCGCGGTTACTCAGTTCTGGATATTGATGGAGATGGCGTCGCCAAGTGATCACTTTTTCACTGACGCTGTGGTTGGCTTTTTGAAGATTTACGTTTAGCTGCTCATTAGAAGCTGCTGCAAAACTAGGTGAAGATAGTGTGCTTAGTAATATACTGCTGATAATAATTTTGTTTAACATAGCAATCCCTTTTATTATTTGTGCATTAACTAATGTAGAGTAAACCGCAATGAATGAACAGGACCGTGCGATAATTAACCAAGGAAATTGGTTTAATAGTCGCTCTAAGCAATTTCAGCAGTCGTTATTACAACACGCAAAGGTTATGCAACTTGATGCTGGTGAAGCGTTATTTCTACGTGGTGATAGTAATGCAGGTTTATATGCTGTGCTTAATGGCGTAATGCGAGTCAGTGGCGTTAATAGCGAAGGTAAAGAGGCGGTGCTGACTTTTATCGACGCTGCTACTTGGTTCGGTGAAGTGGCTTTATTTGATGGCGGCCTGCGCACCCATGACGTACACGCACAAATAGCTGCGCGACTGCTGTTTGTCCCGCATCGCTCTCTAGTACAGTTACTGGCCAATGAACCCGCGTATTGGCATGACTTTGGCGTACTGTTGTCGCATAAGATGCGTTTATTATTTACATCATTTGAAGACCATGCATTATTAACAGCTCAGCAAAAACTCTGTAAACGATTGCTGATGATGGCTGTTACTTCGCAGTCGGGTGATCGCCAAGCCGTGATGTTATCGCAGCAACAACTTGCAGATATGACTTACCTAACTCGGCAAACAATTAATCAAATCTTACAACTGCTAAGCGCAAAAAATATTGTATCTTTACATTATCAACGCGTAGAAATTATCGATAAAGAAAAGTTGCTGGCATTAGCACAGTAATGCGCTCTTTCGGATGTAGCTAACTGGCTTCAAATTTGCTTAATTTGGTGATAAACCCATATCCTCAATGGAATTGAAACCATGACTACACTTATGTTTGCTGATCAGTATCGAGCAGCGCCATACCGGGCACCGGATCAAACAAAACCAGTGATGCCACCAAAAGCGGCAACCGCATTGGTGGATGTGGCAAAGACTAGCAAAGTTGATACAACCACTGCGCTTAAGAATCCAACCTATGAGCAAAGTTTCCTCGAACAGGCAAATGAAGCGCTTATTTATCAACGATTAGGCGTTGATAAAGAAAAAATAGCTGAGCTTAAGGCTGCTATAGAGGAGTTAGCGAAAAAAATACACGATCAGGAAGGTGATACAACCGCGCTGTCTGAACAAATGGAAAATTTGCAAAAAATGCTCGAGCAAGAGTATCAAAAAGGCCGAGAGCTGCAAGCTAAAGCACCTGAACACGACAAAGGCAAAATCATCAGCGCGTTAGTGTAGTGTGCGTTTTTTTAAATGTCAGCTAGTAGACATTGTTACTTTATAGTTATTTGCTAAAGTAGTTTTATTAGCCAATAAAACGAGAATACAAGATGAAAACCTTACAACAACAACTTGGTAATTATGGTTTATATCACCGCTCAAAACGTAATGTTCTAACGCACTTTTTTGGTATCCCCTTGATTGTATTTGCGGTTATTTGTTTACTTGCACGTATTCATATACCAATCGGAGCGTTTGCGCTTAATGGCGCACAGATTGCGGTATTCGCGTCAGTGGTTTATTACTTAATGCTCAGTGTGTCATTGGGATTAATTATGGCCGTGCTGTTAGTGTTATTATCTATTGTCGCTGCACCAATTGCGCAACTCACTTTTAGTCACTGGTTGCTGATCAGTGTAGGGATTTTTGTGCTTGGTTGGCTGTTACAGTTTATCGGCCATTATTATGAAGGCAAAAAACCGGCGTTTGTTGACGATATAGTTGGCCTTGTGATTGGACCTTTGTTTGTGCTTGTTGAGCTACTTTTTATGTTGGGTTTCTATAAAACACTCGAACATGAAGTGACTGAAATTGCAGGTCCATCTAAACCTTAAACAACTTATAAAAATAAAGGTAACTAATGAATTTCAATCATAAAACAGTGTGGATCACCGGTGCATCTTCAGGTATTGGTAAAGAATTAGCAATTCAGTTTGCACAGCTGGGCGCGCAGGTTATTTTATCAGCCCGTAATGTCGAAAAACTCCAGCAGCTAAGTAATGAATTAGCAGGCACTCAACATAAAATCATTGCTCTTGATTTATCTCAACCAGAGCAGGTACTTGAATACGTAACTAAAAACATTAATGACATTGGTAAAGTAGATATATTGATTAATAACGCGGGCGTGTCGCAGCGTAGTTTATTTTTAGAAAATGATTTTTCAGTATACCGCCAGTTAATGGAAGTGAATTACTTTGGTTTAGTGGCACTCACTAAAGCGGTGTTACCGAGTATGGTTAAAAATGGCGGTGGCTCTGTAGTATCAATCAGTAGTGTCGCAGGCAAAGTTGGCTCTCAGTTTAGAACGGGTTACTCTGGCTCTAAATACGCAGTCGTCGGTTTTATGGATTGTTTGCGCGCAGAGGTTGCAAATAAAAACATTCATTGTTTAACGATCTGCCCAGGTTCTATAAAAACCGCTATTGCCCATAATTCACTTAATGAACATGGTGTGGCGCAAAATAAGGCAGAACATTCCATTGAAAATGGTATGGATGTAACGCTTGCTGTTAAGCAGATGATCAACGCCATAGCGAAAGGGCAAGATGAAGTTGTAATAGGTGAGGGGATCAGTGGTTGGGCGCCAACGATTAAGCGTTTTTTCCCTGGCTTATTTAACCGTTTAACAGCAAGAACCAGCTATCGCTAACATAACCTCGTTTATTGGCTGAATAGCAAACAAACACACGGACAACGAGGAAGTTTTGTCGTTTATTGCTTGCACCATAAATTGTATGCCCTTAAAGTGTAAAAAATGTTGTAAAAGAGTAACTATTGTAATGGAACAAGAACAAGTGGAATCAAAACAAGCTAAACCGCTAACAGCAGAAGAACAAGAACAAGCAAAGCAGCAGAGTATTGTATGGCAACGCGAGTGTTTTCAAAATGCACAAAAGCATTTAGCAGAAAAGGGCGTAATGCCAAAAAGCTTAATAGAAAAAGAAAGCCGATTTATTGCCCCATTATGTGCAATATGGAAGTTTAAAGGCCAAGACGGTAAAAGTTATTGGGTGATCACCGGTCGCCTACCAACGGATCATGCGTTAGCATCGGTTGCAGAAAATGCCCGTGATGTATTGCGCTATTTTTCTCTACAATGGCAGTTAAAGGCGGATCAAATCATTCATAGCGGCGGTGCCCGTGATAAAACGCAAGTTGATTTTGCTAATCTTTTAATTAATCGTGCCCATGGTCTTTATGAGATGTATGAAAAAGAACAGTTATGGCTAAACGAAGCTAAATAACCTGAATTCAGGTTAAATAAATGAGTTACAAAGCGAACTTATGAACTGGTTTTCCAGATCAATTAGTTCGCTTTTTTGTTTTAATTTAATGCACCAGAGTGAATGGTTTAGTATTAAATCGATTTATCGGGCATTGCATTCGCAGCCGAGGAATACCTGCTTCCATAAACACATGGCCTTGCTGTTCAAAGCCATTGCGTTTAAATCGCTCTACCTCATTTAAAATGCAATTAATGCTGACGCAATCACAGCCTTGTTGCTGTGCAAGTTCAACAATATATGTAAGGAGTGAGCGATATACAGAGCGATTACGATGCTCTGGCAGCACCGCAATGCGGCCAATCAGGCCATCACTACATAATCGGCCTGTTGCAACAGGCCCCTGACTGTCATCAGTTACTAGTATATGATGAGCATACCGATCAAGGTTATCAAACTCGATATGTTTGGGAATATGTAGTTCACATACAAATACCCGCTCTCTGATCTGTTGTAGTAATTCCTTACCTAACTCCCATTCCACCTTGTTGATATGATAGCCCATACAAACATACTCCTAGCAAAACCAAATCCCCTCATTAAGAAGTGTAGTAAAGGTTTGTGCAAAAACTAAACTATTTTTTGAACTATTAAGTTGCTCTACTGTCACCATAGTGTGATCTGTGAGTAATTTAACCGCTGCTAGATCACTAACCGGGAGGCTATAATTCTCGCCATTGACGCTTAGAAGTATTTCGTTTTCAAAAACTTGATATAACGCACGAGTACCGCCTAAACGTTCAAAAACCACATCATCATCCGCTAATAGATCGGTTATTTGTTCACTATCAAATAAATCTTCTGGTGGCATTAAATCCATTTCATGTTTAGGTTGACTGAGTGTTGTACCTAACCATGCTTTAAATAATACATCGTCATTTAGCATCGCTTGCATTAATAACTTAATGGTTTCGGCCTCGGCTGTTTGGATCTCACCTTTAGAATCACGAAGCATAATGTCTGGATCTTGATAGCGACTATTACCGACTTCTTTATCAATAATATGATCAGCAAAATTTGAGAGTAAATCACGCTGGTTTGGCGCGCGAAAACCAATTGAGTAGTTAAGCGCATTTTCTACTGCGTAACCTTCATGTGGGCAGCCCGGCGGGATATATAAAATGTCGCCAGCTTCAAGGATGCAGTCGATAACAGCGGGGAATTGCTCAACTTGTAATAAGCTTTTATTTTGTGCAAATTGTTTTAAGTTGCTATCTGGCATACCGACGCGCCAGTGACGCTTGCCTTCACCTTGAATTATAAACACGTCGTATTGATCTAAATGTGGCCCTACACCGCCGCCTGGCGTTGAAAAGCTGATCATTAAATCATCAATTCGCCAGTTAGGAATAAATCGAAATGGTTCAAGTAGCTGTGCAGCCGCTGGATGCCAATGATCCACAGCTTGTACTAATAGCGTAGAGTGTTGCTCTTTGAGCAATTCAAAATCTTCAAATGGGCCATGGTGCGCCTGCCAATCATTATCCTGATTGGTAATGATACGCGACTCAATACTCTCTTCCATGGCAAGGCCTGCAAGCTCGTTTGCATCAAGCGGGTCGACAAAGTCTGCAAAACCTTGTTTGATCAATAGCGGTTTTTTTTGCCAATATTGGGTTAAAAATTGTTGCTCAGTTAAGCCATTTATAGTTAGTTGATACATGCTGCGCCCATTAAAAATGAAAAAGCGAAAGGCAAGGGCCTTTCGCTTTGTAGTCTATACAAAATAAGTTGTTGTAGAAAGCTTAAACTAGGTTGTCGATGAACTCGACAGCACGACCAATATAATTAGCTGGCGTTAGTTTTTTCATTTCAACTTTAGCTTCTTCTGGTAACTCTAAACCATCAATGAAATCAGCCATAATTTCTTGATTTACGCGCTTACCACGGGTTAAATCTTTAAGCTTTTCATATGGTTTTTCGATGCCGTATTTACGCATTACGGTTTGAATTGGCTCTGCTAGCAATTCCCAGTTTTGATCAAGTTCTTCAAGTAAACGTTGCTCATTAACTTCTAACTTGCTAACACCTTTAAGCGTTGATTGGTATGCAATTAACGCATAGCCCATACCTACACCTAGGTTACGCAGTACTGTCGAGTCAGTAAGGTCACGTTGCCAGCGAGATACAGGTAGCTTTTGCGCAAGGTGTGCGAAAATGGCATTTGCTAAGCCTAAGTTACCTTCTGAGTTTTCAAAATCAATTGGGTTAACTTTATGTGGCATCGTTGATGAACCAATTTCACCAGCAATGGTTTTTTGCTTAAAGTGATTGAGTGCGATATAGCCCCATGCATCACGATCGAAATCTAATAAAATCGTGTTAAAACGCGCAATCGCATCAAACAACTCGGCAATGTAGTCATGCGGTTCAATTTGCGTCGTAAACGGGTTGAATGTTAAACCAAGGCTAGTTACAAATTGCTCAGCATGGTTGTGCCAATCGTAGTCAGGGTAGGCGCTTAAGTGAGCGTTGTAGTTACCAACCGCGCCATTGATTTTACCTAACATTTCAACTTGGGCAATTTGGTCACGTTGACGCTTTAAGCGCATATACACGTTAGCAAATTCTTTACCCATAGTTGAAGGTGTTGCTGGTTGACCGTGCGTACGGGTCATCATAGGTACTGCTTTATACTCAATGGCTTTTTCTTTAATTGCATTAAGTAATTGGTCACAATAAGGAAGTAATACTTCATTACGTGCTTCAGTGAGCATTAAACCGTGAGATAGGTTATTGATGTCTTCTGATGTACACGCAAAGTGAATAAACTCATTGATTGCATGTAGCTCGGCGTTATTCGCTACTTTTTCTTTTAATAAGTACTCAACCGCTTTTACATCGTGGTTAGTGG
>NZ_DRGM01000190.1 GCF_011050055.1 Pseudoalteromonas prydzensis
AATAACGGCTTACCATAAATACAATTAAGTGTTTTGCCTTGTTCAACCACTTGCTTTGGCGTAGTTGCCGTAATAGATGACATCGCCATAGTTGCTATTTTAACGCCATCAAATTTTAAGTGATTACTTTGCTCATGCACTAACGAATCTAACAACAACGCTAAATCTTTATGGTGCGCGCTACTAATATGATCTGACTTATTCGCAGCAAACAATAGTTTATCTATATTAGGTTTAAACAAGCGTTTCAAAAAGCCGGTTTCGCCATAGTTAAAATGCGCGAGTAATTGTGTGATCACATCCCCTTGTTCTTGCAACGTCTCAGGCCCTTCATTGAGCGCACTGAGCACATCAACCAGCACTATTTGTCGATCAAAGTTGCGAAAGTGTTGCGTATAAAATGGCTTAACCACTTCTTTCACATAAGCATTAAAACGTTTTTGCAAGTGCGCTAAGTTAGACCCTGCAACCACCTCATCACTAGGCTGGGCGACGGGGAAAAACAATAATAACGGTGCGCCTTGTAACTCACCTGGCATCAACATCCGCCCAGGTTGCAGCATGGCAAGCTTAGTGTCTTTTTTAAGGCCGATTAACAACGTTTGATAATGCGCGGCAATCTCGCTTAACGCGTTTTCATCGACTGGTGCATTTAAATCAAGCTCGCCCAGTGCGGTTAAAAATGCCTGTGCCTTTTCAACTCGTGGAGCGCGCTGTAACAGTGCATATTGATGCTCACTCCATTGTTGATAGCTTTGCTCTAGCATAGGTAAATCAAGCAGCCACTCACCAGGGTAATCAATAATGTCTAAATACAAGGTTGATTGCGGTGCAAAGTGGCCACGTAAGCCTGCGTCACTGCGGTATTTAATCGCCAGGCGTAATGTGTTTATACGTTCAGTTGAGGCAGGCCATTGTGGCTGGCCTTCAAGCGGTAATAACGCACTCAAAGCTTTAGGGTAATCAAAGGTAGGGATCGTTAACGCTTGCTGCGGTACAATTTTTGTAGCGATATGACGTTGTTGCTGCATAACATCAAAAAACGGTAAGTTTTTGTCTGTCGCTTGGCTGGTCAAATGCTTCACTAAGGCGGTAATAAAAGCGGTTTTACCACTGCCACTGAGGCCAGTAACCGCTAATTTTACGTGTTGATCTAAGCTACGGTGTACGGCTTTTTCAGCCTTTCCTTTAAGCTTATTAAAGGCGTTTTTTGCAGATGAAGTGTTTATCATAATGAGCTAGCACTTCAGCGCCATTAGTAGTTAGGTGGCTAAAGTGCTATTAAGTCCTTTACAGCTTATTGATTTCACGGCTAACCGTAAACTCGGTTGAAGTAACATAACGTTCCATTTCTTGTAAACGCGTATCAACACGTCCTAAACGGTCTTTTAAATCTTGTAAAGCGCGACGTGGTGGTTCACCTTTTTGCCATACTTTAAATTTTACTTCAAGGGGATCTTCATGTTGTGATGACTGTGTTTGCGCTTGGGCACTGGTTGGTTGCTTTTTATCTAAAATAAACCACGCTGCAATATAAGCCACAACAAATAATGGGCCACCGGCCAATAACACTGCCGTTACTACGATAATACGTACTAACCACAATTCCATATTAAAATAATCACTGAGTCCTGCACATACGCCAGCTATTTTGCCACGTACTGGGTCTCTTAACAGTTCACGTTTAGTACTCATACCTTACGTCTCCACTGTGGGGCCTCTTGATCAAGTAGTGCTTCTAAGGTCTCTACTCGGTCGGCCATTTTATCTGCTTTTTGTGCAAGCTCAAGTAATTGGCGGTGTTCATGCTCGCTCAAACCTTGATTTACTTGCTTCTTACTTCGGTAATGTAAAATTAACCAAAGGGGTGCTACCACAACCATAAAAATGATAATTGGCGCAACAAACACTTCTGCATCAAACATAACCCTCTCCTACACAATCCGTTTATTTAAGCAAAGGGGGAGAATGCTCCCCCTTTTATTAATTATTATCTTTATTTATCAGCCAGCTTCTTTTTCAGCGCTGCTAGTTCGTCATCAATCTTTTCATTTTGCTGTAGATCAGCAATTTCATCAGCCAATGACTTTTTGCCTAAGTCGTACGATTCTACTTGTGATTCTAGTCCATCAATCTTAGTTTCGTAACGTTCAAAGCGATTTAGTGCATCTTCAACTTTAGAGCTGTCGAGTGCTTTTTTCACTTCTAAGCGTGACTCAGCAGAGCGTTGACGTAGAATAATTGCTTTTTGGCGAGCTTTCGCATCGGCAAGTTTGTCCTGTAAGGTGCTCACTTCCTGCTGTAACTTGTCAATGTGCGACTCTACATGATTAAGCTCTTCCTCAACGGCGGTTACCGCTTGCGCTGACTTTTGCTTTTCAAGCAATGCGGCACGGGCTAAATCATCACGATCTTTGCTCAGCGCCAGCTCAGCTTTGTCTTGCCATTGCGCAACTTGCTCTTTAAGTGTATCGACGCGACGTACTAATTCTTTTTTCTCTGCTAATGTTTTTGCAGAGGTTGAACGTACCTCAACTAATGTGTCTTCCATCTCTTGGATGATCAGACGTACCATTTTTTCAGGATCTTCTGCTTTATCTAAAATGGCATTGATATTAGAATTAACAATATCTGCAAAACGCGAAAAAATTCCCATAACATTTACCTCTGTAGTGTTTAACTTAATTGGTCTGCTGTTACTATTACAATATGCTTGCCAACTTTATAAAACATAAAATACAGCAATAATTTCATAATGTTAAACTAAAAATACAAATTCCTTTAGTTCTCCTTAATTATGAAATACACTAACAGTTAGTAAAAATGACTAAGAGTTAGGGAATATGAGCCAATTTCGCCAACAAGATAATTTACTCGGCCAATCAGACAGCTTTTTAGCTGTACTTGATCAGGTTTCACAACTGGCAAGTTTAGATAAACCCGTACTGATTATTGGTGAACGCGGTACAGGTAAAGAGCTAATCGCCGCGCGGTTACACTTCTTATCAAAGCGCTGGGAGCAAAACTACATTAAGCTCAACTGTGCGGCACTGAACGAAAACCTACTCGAAAGTGAATTATTTGGCCATGAAAGCGGCGCATTTACCGGTGCAAGTAAACGCCACGAAGGGCGCTTTGAACGCGCCAATGCCGGTACACTATTTTTAGACGAATTAGCAAATACCTCCGCCATGGTGCAAGAAAAACTGCTGCGAGTAATTGAATACGGTGAATTTGAACGGGTGGGTGGTAAACAAACCGTCAAGGTCGATACTCGCCTAGTCTGCGCAACCAATGAAGATCTCCCTTATTTAGCCGAGCAAGGCGAGTTTAGAAGCGATTTGCTCGACAGGCTCGCGTTTGATGTTATTACCTTACCGCCACTGCGCGAACGTCAGGAAGACATCATGCTGTTGGCCGAGCAATTTGCGATGAATATGGCCCGTGATTTAGACTGGCAATTGTTTAGCGGCTTTACCCGCAGTGCCGTGGAAATACTGCAAGGCTATGACTGGCCAGGTAATATTCGTGAACTTAAAAACGTCGTGGAGCGAAGCTTGTATCGCCATGGTAGTGAACATATTCCCGTTCACCAGATTATTTTAGACCCATTTGAAAGCCGCTTTAGGCCAAAGCAACGGATTAAAAAACTTCCCACTAAGGCCGTAGAAGCCGTGCCTGTTGCAGTAGCACCCAGTGAACCTATTATTGCAACAAATAGCCCACAATTTCAGTTTCCATGTAGCTTAAAAGACCTGTCAAATGAGTTTGAAATTGATTTAATAAAAAAAGCACTGGAATATAGTCAATTTAATCAAAAGAAAACTGCAGAAATACTTGGTTTGACGTATCATCAACTACGAGGCTATTTGAAAAAATACAACTTGTTAGATCAACAATAATAGTCAGAGGCTAAACGAGTGTATAAATTATTACTTGGTATCTTAACGGTATGCCTAACGGGTTGCTTAGATACCAAAGAAAAAACGTTAGAAGAAAAGAATCAGGGCTTAGTTTATTGCGCTGAGGCTAACCCTGTGTCGTTTAATCCCCAAGTGACGACCACAGGTTCAACGATCGACATTATTGCTAATCAATTATATGACCGCTTGATCAGTATTGATCCGGTTACGGCAGAATTTAAAAGTGAACTTGCCACTGATTGGAAAATAAGTAAAGACGGTAAATCAGTCACCTTTACCTTACGTAAAGGCGTAAAATTTCATACCACCGCCTACTTTACACCCAGCAGAGAATTTAATGCTGATGATGTGATCTTCACCTTTAGCCGCTTATTTGATGTCTATAATCCTTATCACTTTGTTGGTAATGCCGACTACCCATATTTTCAAAGTGTGGGGATTGACCAATTAATACGACAAATCGTTAGAGTCTCTGACTACCAAGTACGTTTTGAGCTTTTTAATGCAGAGAGTAGCTTTTTAGCCAATATGGCCACAGACTTTGCCGTGGTGTTATCTCGCGAATACGCGATGCAATTAAAACAACGCGAGCAAGTTAATTTGTTTGATCAGTACCCTGTTGGTACCGGCCCTTACGTATATAAAGAGTACCGTCGCGATCACTTAGTACGCTATTACCGTAACCCAGATTATTGGAAGCACCACGTGGTGCTTGAGCAATTGGTCTACGACATCACGCCCAACGGCACTACGCGCATTGCAAAAATGCTCACTAAAGAATGTGATGTCACTGCGCATCCAAGCAGTGCACAGTTGAGTATTTTAGCGCAACGTGACGATATCAAGGTGCAAAAAGAAACCAACTTAAACGTAGGTTATTGGGCGTTTAATACGCAGCGCCCGCCATTTGATGACTTGCGCGTGCGCCAAGCTCTGGCTCATGCCATCGATATTGAAAAAATTATGCAGGCCGTTTATTACGGCAATGGTATTCGTGCGCAATCATTATTGCCGCCAACATCGTGGGCGTATCAAGCACAGCCGAAATTACCTGGCTTTAATCCTGATCTGGCTAAAAAGCTGTTAACTGATGCTGGGTTTGCGAATGGCTTTGATATGACTATTTGGGCGATGCCGGTGAGTCGTATTTATAACCCTAATGCACGTAAAATGGCTGAGTTAATGCAAAGCGATTTACGAAAAATTGGTGTAAACGTTAGTATTGTTGAATATGAATGGAATACCTTTATTCAGCGTATTGGTGAGCATCGCCACGATAGCGTGTTATTGGGTTGGGCTGCTGATACACCGGATCCTGATAACTTTTTCAGCCCACTGCTTAGTTGCACAGCGGCATTTAGCGGTAAAAATCCTGCAAATTGGTGCAATCCTGAATTTGATTTACTACTCACTCAAGCACTCGACACCACCGATTTAGCCAAACGTAAAGCCTATTACCAACAAACACAAGCCATGCTAATACGTGAACTGCCTCTGCTGCCATTGGCTCATGGTATGCGTTTTCAAGCGAGCAGCGCTGACGTAGAAGGCATTCCACTTGGCCCATTTGGTGCAATTTCCTTAGCCAACGCGAGGAAAAAATAATGGTTTTACATTATATTTTACGCCGCTTAGGCTTACTGTTGTTTATGATGTTTACCTTGAGTCTATTTACCTTCTCACTGAGTTATTTATTTCCCGGTGATCCGCTCAGTAATTTAAGTGGCATCAGTAATACCAGCTTCTCACAGACCAGTGAACTACAAGAAAAGTATCATTTTGATGATAATTATTTGATCCAATACTTTGCTTTTCTAGCGCGGATTGTACAGGGCGACTGGGGCTTATCGTTCGCTTCTGGTGATAACGTATTTAATCACATTATCGACCTCTTTCCAGCAACCTTAGAACTGAGTATTTATGCTTTAATTATTTCTGTGGTGGTTGGCGTACCAGCTGGGATCTTGGCAGCTGCGTACCACCGACGTTGGCCAGATAAACTGGTTAATTCCACCACCTTAGTGGGTTACTCGATGCCGGTGTTTTGGTTAGCATTATTACTGATCATGGTGTTTTCATTGCAACTCGGTTGGTTTCCAATGTCTGGGCGAATGGGCTTGCTGTACGAGGTTCCTTCGCAAACGGGCTTTATTTTACTGGATATTATACTGGCAGATTTTCCCTATGCAGGCATGGCAATGCTTGATGCCTTACATCATTTAACATTGCCGACCATAGTGCTGGCAATGTACCCAACCACCGTATTAGTGCGTTTTACCCGCGAGTCTATGTTGCATGTACTTGAGCAAAGCTTTATTAAAACCGCGCGAGCCAAAGGTTTAAACCGTGCGCAATTAATTATTCATCACGCCTTACGTAACGCACTCTTACCAGTAATAAAACAAATTGGTTTGCAATTTAGTACCTTGATCACCCTTGCCATGATCACTGAAGTGATTTTTTCATGGCCAGGCATTGGTCGTTGGTTGATTGATAGCATTTATCAACGGGATTACCCTGCCATTCAAGGTGGTTTATTAGCGGTATCGATGTTTGTAATTCTGGCAACGATTGTTGCTGAATTAACCTATACCTTGTTCGACCCGCTGTCACGGAATCAAGCGCATGGCAAAGTTTAATTTATTTTCAGAAGAGTCAAATAAATCGCCTTTAGCGCGATTTTGGCGCAAATTTAAATCCAATCATCCCGCCCTAGTGGGGTTATGGGTTTTTATCGCCTTTGCTGTTTTAGCTGCCGCCGCACCACTGATTGCGCCTTATGGGGTAAATCAGCAGCACAGTGACGCATTATTGATCCCCCCTTCATGGCACGAAATGGGCGATGTACGGTTTATACTCGGCACTGACGACTTAGGCCGTGATGTACTCTCGCGGCTTATGAATGGCGCAACCTATACCTTTGGGTTATCTGTGATTGCTGCACTTATCACCACTATCATCGGTGTGTTAGTGGGTACCTTTGCCGGCATTAGCCGTGGTATTCGTTCAAGCTTTTTAAATCACCTGCTTGATATTACCTTATCGATACCATCTTTATTATTAGCCATTATTATTATTGCGATATTAGGCCCTGGCTTGATGAATACCGTGTGGGCGATTATTTTAGCGCTATTACCACAGTTTATTCATTCAGTGCGTAACCTAATCGTCACTGAACTTAATAAAGACTATATCACTGCATTTAAACTCGATGGTGCCTCAAATTGGCATATTCTCTCTCGCGGGATTTTCCCCAATATTTATGAGCACATTGTGGTTATTTTTACTATGGCACTGTCTACCGCTATTTTGGATATTTCTGCTTTAGGCTTTTTAAAACTAGGCGCACAACCGCCCACCACAGAATGGGGGGCAATTTTAGCTGAAAACCTGGGTTTAATTTATTTGGCCCCTTGGACCGTTGGCTTGCCTGGGATATTACTATTTTTAGCGGTGCTGTCGACCAACTTAGTGGGCGATGGGCTACGCCAAGTGCTCAAAGCACGTAAGGCTGACTAAATGCAATTACTTGATATACGAAACTTAACCATAGAGCTGCGTACCTCAGATACCGTGATCCGCGCCGTTGATAAAGTGAACTTGAGCCTTAAAGAAGGTGAAGTACATGCATTAGTCGGCGAATCAGGTTCAGGTAAAAGCTTAATCGCCAAAGCCATTGTCGGCGTTTTAAATAAGCGCTGGCACATCACCGCCGACCGCATGCATTGGCGCGGTGTGGATTTAATGCGCTTATCAAACGAACAGCGGCGTAAGATTGTTGGCAGCGATATCGCCATGATTTATCAAGATCCCAGCCGCTGCCTTGATCCAACCGCGAAAATATTTGAGCAAATTGCCGAAACCCTGCCTGAAATGACGGGCTCTGGGTTTTTCTTAAAGCGTAACCGCGAACGCAAAGATCGCGTTAAAGCCTTGATCCACAAAGTGGGTATTAAAGATCACGAAAAAGTACTGTCAAGCTATCCACATGAGCTCTCAGAAGGCGTGTGTCAAAAGGTCATGATCGCAATGGCCATTGCCCGTACTCCTAAGCTACTGATTGCCGATGAACCAACTACAGCGCTGGAAAGCACCACCCGAGCACAAGTATTTCGATTATTAAAAAGTTTAAATCAGCTTAAGAATATGTCGATTTTAATGATCTCCCACGAACTGGAAGAAATCGTCAACTGGTCCCATGGCATACACGTACTTTACTGTGGGCAAATGGTCGAAGCAGGTCCAACCCAACGTATTTTTACCCAGCCACGTCATCCGTATACACAAGCATTATTAAAAAGCTTACCCGATTACGAGCAAGGACTTGCCCATAAAGAACCGTTTTATGCACTTAAAGGCACGATCCCAACTTTGCAGCATTTGCCAATCGGCTGTCGTCTTGGTCCTCGTTGCCCAAAAGCACAAAAAGCCTGTGTGGTCACCCCGCCTTTAACTAAGCTGCATGGCCATAGCTATGCGTGTCATTTTCCTTTAATTAAGGCGATGAAATAATGCAACCTTTGTTAAAAGTGCAAGCCTTATCAAAAAGCTTTAACCTGCGCGCCGGATTATTTTCACGCAAGCGTTTTGAGGTATTAAAAAATATTTCGTTTTGTTTAGAGCAAGGTGAAACACTGGCTATTATCGGCGAAACTGGCTCGGGTAAAAGTACCCTCGCCAAATTATTAGCCGGTGCCGACAGCGCTGATGCAGGGCAAATTCTACTCGATGGCAACATCATCGAAAACAAAGGCGTTCGCGATCAGCAATGCCGCCATATTCGGATGATTTTTCAAGACTCAGAAGCCTCGCTAAATCCAGGTTTAACCATTGGCGATATGCTCGACGATTGCCTGCAATATAATACTTCTTTGAATAAAGTAAACCGCGCTGAAAAAATCACCGCAACACTGTCTAAAGTAGGTTTATTAAACGACCATCAGTATTACTACCCACATATGTTCAGTGGCGGTCAGCTGCAACGTGTCGCTCTGGCGCGTGCATTAATACTCGATCCTAAGGTTGTAGTACTTGATGAGGCCTTATCATCTCTGGACCCTTCTGTACGTGCACAAACCGTTAACTTGCTGCTGAAGCTGCAGCAAGACACTGGCCTGAGTTATATTTTGATCACCCACCACTTAAGCCTAGTACGCCATATCAGCGATCAACTTGTAGTACTCGATCACGGTGAAATCGTTGAATACGGTAGAACGGAAGATATATTCCAAAAGCCCCAATCCAAAGTCACCCAGAAATTGTTGAGTTGCTGAAAACCAAGCTGTAAGCCGTAAGCTATCAGTTTTAGAGCAGCCCGGCGTTAAATTTTACCTGTGGTTGTATGTAGGTTGGGTTGAGGGCAAAGTATGAGAGCTCATAGGCGGTTTGGAGTGTGAAGTGACTGTTTATAAACCTAGCATCAACATGCAAATACGAGATCTTACTATAATTTCTTGCTGCTTAATTAATGACGTATATTATTCTTTATATGGGTTGTTACGTTTTACTCGTGTTTCGTAAGTGTGGTAACCTTCGAGAATCAAAGGATTAACTCAATTGGATTGAAAAGTGGAACTTTTCTCACCTATAAATGTAACCATTGCTGTATTACTATTACTTTAATTGTTTCTGTAGTCTTCAGTGAATTCAGGGCGATTCAGTTAAGTTCTAAGGGAAGTTTTGGATAAACAAGTGAAAACTGTAATTAATCGTTTAGCAATATTACAAGCATTGGTGTTTGGGAAAATGGTATTGCTAGGTGTATTTTTCAAAAGTGAAATACTGTCACTCGAAGCTGAGTTAGGTAATAATATAGTTTTATATGCATTCCCAATCGTCCTCGCAATTGGCGGTGCGGTACTATTTATTTCCAAGCCGTTGCGTGAAAGAGAGTTAAGTTCGAGTTTTATTTATCAAGCTCTACTAAAACATCCGTTAACTCACATCACTGTAATGGCGTTAATAATATTTAGTATTTTTAACAGTAACAGCTAACAAACTATTGAGAAGTGGATAAGAGGGTTATATATTTTAAGGGGTAATGGTGTAATGTTATATTGGGTTTTAATATTAACTTCTTTGTTTTCAGTTCACGCAAAAGCTGGCGAAATTGAAGATTATAGTTTCATGGATGGAAATTGGAGCTGTAATATAAAAATGGAAATATCAAATGACGCAATATTGGAAGTTGATACTCTAACAACTACATCGATTAAAAATCTAGAATCAACTTCTAAAAGTAATTTTAAACTTTATTACAAACATAACCCTAATGTTGTTTCTATTATATTTGTGGAGTCTTCCGAGAAATTTGATTTTAATGGGAATATTATGAGAAGTTATGGCTCAAAGACTCATCAAACAACTTTAGTTAAAGATGACCTTAATATTCTTACACCAGAATTTGTCCAAGGTTTTACTAGAGGGCCAGAGGCACCTGAAGTAAAGTCAAAAGTTAGTAAAATAGATGATGATAATATCGCACTTACTGCTTTGGCTACTAAAGATGTTATACATTGCTCTAGAGTGAAAAATATATAAGCAGCCAAACGGTGGTCTCTAACCTCTTGTTCCTACGTCATCCATTATACGTTTTTTATTAGCTAGAAGTACAATAAGTGGTTCCACCATAATGAAAATGTATCCCAATATCACTATCTAGCGCTAAAGCGAAGAAGTGCATATATACCAAAGCAACTTCTATTACTTATTGTTTTTAATATCTTCTCATAAGCGCAGCGTCTCTTAACCTCTTTGTGAATAAGTCACCTAAAGGGCTTTATGCGCCGCTTTTATATAAAAACAATGCCTACAACACCACACTCCCCTAGCACCTAATTACCTAGCACCTTTAACCTTGTACCTAGCTCCTGTGTCTTAATTTAAAGTGACTTATTATTTGTGCATAGGCTATACTGTACAAATTAACGTACATGAACATTTTGGAGTTGTTATGGATGCTATTAGTTATACTGCTGCTCGCGCTAATTTAGCGAGTACCATGGCGCAGGTGTGCGATGATCATGCGCCGATTATTATTACCCGCAAGAGTGAAAGTCCGGTGGTTATGATGTCGTTAGAAGACTATAACGCCATGCAAGAAACCACTTACCTACTTAGATCCCCGGCCAATGCCCGCAAGCTTTTGGAGTCAATTGCCGAACTTGAGCAAGGTGAAGGCACGCAAAGAGAGTTACTTGAGTGAAGTTAACCTTTTCTACTCATGCGTGGCAAGAATACCTTTATTGGCAAGGCCATGATAAAAAAATACTAAAACGTATAAATTTACTGATTAAAGATATTCAACGCAGCCCACATGAAGGACTCGGAAAGCCTGAGCCACTCAAGCATGGTTTATCAGGTTATTGGTCTCGACGCATAAATGATGAGCACAGAATAGTATACAAGTACCAAGACGATACGCTTTTAATCGCACAACTAAGATACCACTACAGTACTTAAAAAAATTACAATCATTGCGCGAGGTAAACTCGCGCCTACAAGCCACTCCCCTAGCACCTTTAACCTAGCGCCTTTTACCTTTAACCTAGCGCCTAGCCCCTTTTAATGCACCCACAAAAAAAGCGCCATGCGGCGCTTTTTTAGGTTTGCTTAATTAACTATTACTCTGTAGCGGCTTGCGCTTTAGGTAAGTTTAATTCGGCGTTTGCTTTTAAAGCTTCAATGAATACCATGTAGTTTTTGTTTACTTGGGCCATGGTAATATTTTGCTTAAGTTGCGCTTCAATTTCACCTTCAACAGTGGCGTTAGTCACTGTTTTAAGGGCTACAATTGCTGCATCACCGTTATTTAACTCTACTTTTTCAACCACTGGTGTGTCGTCAGTTGGGTGTGCCATTTTAAAGGCGTGTTGCACGATAGCAGGCGATACTGTATACGCTTGGCGTGTCAGTGCCGCTTCTTGACGTAGCTCTAAGTTTTGCTCAGCAACTAAATCAGTTAAGCTCTTACCGGCTTCAATCTCTGCATATAAAGTCGTCGCTCTTTCTTTCGCCAACTCTGATGCTTTTTGGCTTACTAGACGTGCTTTAATTTGCTCAGATACATCAGCAAGTGCTTTTGTTGCAGCTGGTTTGTGCTCTTTAACACGCACTAATACCACATGCTCATCGCCCACTTCGATAACTTCTGAGTTCATTTTATCTTCAAGCACATCAGGAGAGAAGATAGCAGCGATTACCGCTGGTGTATTAAGCGGTGCAGGTAAAGCATTGCGATCGACAAGTTCCGTTGTTTGTACTTCAACACCGGCAACTTCTGCAGCGTCAACCAAGGTATCTGAAATTTCAAATGCAATCGCGCCCATTTCTGTTTGCTTTTCATAGAATGCATTTACTTTTTCAGTACGCTCAAGTTCAGCGCGTAGATCAGCTTTAACAACGTCATAGGCTTTAACTTGTTGGCTCTGAATATCGGTTAACTGGATGATGTGGTAACCAAACTCAGATTGTACTACGTCTGAATAATCGCCTTTATTTGCTAATGCAAAAGCCGCATCTTCAAAAGCAGGATCCATCATGTCACGTTCGATCCAATCTAAATCACCGCCCATTTCAGCACTTACGATATCATCAGATGATGACTCAGCTAATGTTGCAAATTCAGTGCCTTGCTGTAGTTGTGTTAGTAAATCTTCTGCTTTGGCTTTTGCGGCGTCATCGTCTTCACTGTTATCAATTAAGATATGCGAGACACGACGTTTTTCAGGTTCGATGTATTGTGCACTGTTTTGCTCGTAATACGCTTTAACGTCTGCTTCGCTCACATGCGTTTCAAGTGTTAGGTTAGCTGCATTTAAATCAATGTAGCTTACTGATACTTGCTCTGGCGCTAAAAACTGTGATGTATTCAAGTCATAGTAGTCGGCAATTTCTTGTTCGCTAACGGCTACATTTTCTTGTAACGACTCTTTGCTGATCACAACATAATCAATACTACGGGTTTGTTGTTGTAGTGCTATCGCACTCGCCAGTTCACTATTTAAGGCAAAATCAGTGCCTGCAACCGCTGATATCAGTTGGCTACGGGTCATTTCTTTGCGTAAATATTCACGAAATGCATCTGGCTGGAAGTTCATTTGACGAATGACTTGTAGGTAACGATCGTTGTTGAACTGACCACCAATTTGGAAGTATGGCAGTTCTAAAATCGCTTTTTTAACACTGTCGTCACTAACACGTAAACCGAGTTCTGCCGCTAGTTGTGTTTGCAATTCTTGTTGTACTAAACGGTCAACAACGCCTTGACGAATTTGTGCCATGTAATTTGGATCAGCGGCAATCTGCGCAAAGTATTCGCCAAATTGTTGCTCTAAACGTGCACGTTCGTTTTGGAACGCACGGCTAAATTCGGTTTGGCTAATTTTAACTCCATTTACTTCAGCTACGGGCTGCTCTGTGGTTTGACCTAAGTAACCACCGATC
>NZ_DRGM01000191.1 GCF_011050055.1 Pseudoalteromonas prydzensis
AGCGTTACCCTGAAGTGACGTTTAACCACACCCGTGAAAACTAAACTCAAAATTTAATTAAAGCCCGCAAGAGCGGGCTGACAAAGGTAACAAATTACATGAATATTCGTACGCTTCTAATCGATAAAGCCATTGCCGCGATGACAGCCGCAGGCTTACCTGCCGATACTAACCCTGCGGTTACACAAAGTACTCGTCCACAATTTGGTGATTACCAAATTAATGGTGCGATGGGCGCGGCTAAAAAAATGAAAAGCAACCCACGTGAGCTTGCGCAAAAAATTATTGATCACTTAGATGTGAGTGATATCGCAGACAAAACTGAAATCGCCGGGCCTGGTTTTATTAATATTCACCTAAAGCCTGAGTTTTTAGCGCAGAGCGTAAAAGCTGCAAATCAAGATACGAAACTTGCTGTTGCACAGCACGCACAGCCACAAACCGTGGTGGTTGATTACTCATCACCAAACCTTGCAAAAGAAATGCACGTAGGTCACTTACGTTCAACGATCATTGGCGATGCGGTTGTTCGCGCCCTTGAATTTCGTGGTGACACGGTTATTCGTCAAAATCACATGGGTGATTGGGGCACGCAGTTTGGCATGTTGATTGCCCACTTAGAAGATCAAATCAACCAAGGTGTTGATTTAGATTCAGTGGCACTGGCTGATCTAGAGACTTTCTACCGCGATGCTAAAAAGCGTTTTGATGATGAACAAGGTTTTGCCGATAAAGCACGTGACTACGTGGTAAAACTACAAGGTGGCGACGCGCACTGTGAAAAATTGTGGAAGTTGTTTATTGCCACCTCGGTAAAACATTCAGAAGAAGTATACAAACGCTTAAATGTAACGCTTACACCAGACGACATCATGGCTGAAAGTGCTTATAACAGTGAACTGAACAATATTATTAAGCTATTAAAAGATAAGAATATTGCGGTTGAATCGCAAGGCGCGCAAGTGGTGTTTTTAGACGAGCTGGCAAACAAAGACGGTGAACCATCAGTGTTTATCGTACAAAAATCGGGTGGTGGTTTCTTATATGCAACCACTGATTTAGCGGCGTGTGATTACCGTTCAAACAAGTTAGGCGCAGCCCGTATTTTAATTTTTGTTGATGCGCGTCAAAGCTTACACTTTAATCAAGTAGAGCTTACTGCACGTAAAGCCGGTTTACTACGTGATGAAACTAGCTACGAA
Organism: Pseudoalteromonas prydzensis; assembly: GCF_011050055.1. Classification (GTDB taxonomy): domain Bacteria; phylum Pseudomonadota; class Gammaproteobacteria; order Enterobacterales; family Alteromonadaceae; genus Pseudoalteromonas; species Pseudoalteromonas prydzensis_A. The sequence goes on from NZ_DRGM01000191.1 coordinate 1,203, forward strand.
TTTTGCCCATTTGGCACTATGATGGGTGAAGACGGCAAACCATTTAAAACCCGTACTGGCGGCACGGTTAAACTTGCGGATTTACTCGAAGAGTCAATTGTTCGTGCTACAGCTAAGCTTGCAGAGCGTGAATCTGATTTAACAGCTGCAGAGCGCGCTGAAATCGCCCGTAAAGTGGGTATTGGCGCGGTTAAATACGCTGATTTATCTAAACACCGTACCAGTGATTACATTTTCAACTGGGACAGTATGCTTAGCTTTGAAGGCGCGACCGCTCCTTATTTGCAATACGCTTATACTCGTGTACGCAGTATTTTCCGTAAATCAGGCGTAGATGCCGCAACTTTAAACGCAGATGTTGCCATTGTAGAGCCGCAAGAAAAAACCCTTGCGCTTAAATTGTTACAGCTAGAAGAAGTGCTAGATCAAATGATCAGTGAGGCAACACCGCACGTATTGTGTAGTTACCTATACGAGCTTGCTAGCCTATACATGACCTTCTACGAAGCCTGTCCAGTACTTAAAGACGGCGTAGAGCCAAGTGTACGTGACAGCCGTTTAGTGTTGTGTAACTTAGTGGCGGATACGCTGCGCACAGGATTGGACTTATTAGGCATCGAAGTCATGGAGCAAATGTAATCACCGTCGTATTTTAACCTAATACTGCGTTGTCCACTCGACTGACCCTAATCACATACAAGAGCGTATGCTCATAGGGATAAGTCGAGTGTCCGCCTTGTCTTAGGCTAAACTACTTAGGTGAACTCTGCTGTGTGTAGTTCGTTTTAGCTGCGTTAATGAGTTTATTTAGCCTAAGTCACATACAAAGCGTATGCTCCTTGGCATAAATAAACTCACTGCCTTGCTAGCGCTCCTACACTTGCAGAAAATTCTAGGGGGCTAAAATTGCATTTTCTATTTTTAGCCTCTAAACCTAGAAGTAGAAACATTGCTTTTAAGGGATTACATTAGGTGTGATACTGAGAAAGTAACCACATAAATTTTTAATTCAATTGTTGCAGCAAGTCTTGGTTAATAAGTTTTACCATTTTTGCACTATATTGATGAATAAAGAAGTGTCCACCATCAAACTCAGAAACATCAACGGGGTGTTGGCTTAAATCTTGCCATGCATTCAGCTGTTGAGCAGAAATTTGGTCGTGTTTTCCGTTTAACACACGAATGGGTGATGAGAGTGGAATAACTTCTGCATAATAGGTATCGGCTATTTTAAAATCAGCTCTTAGCAGGGGGGCTAATAGCGCCATTAACTCTTCATTTTCCAGCACTTCTGTTGGAGTACCATTCAGTGACTTTAACTCAGCTATAAATTCGTTATAGGGTAAATCGTAGATGGAAGCTTTGTTATTTTTGGTATGTGGTGCACGACTGGCAGAAGCAAATAGTTTTATTGGCATAGGCTTTCCACTACGTTGAAAGTTGGATGTAAGCTCGTATGCTACTCGACTCCCCAGACTATGACCAAAAAAAGCATAGGGTTTACTGGTGATAAACTCGCTATGTGATAAAAGTTCATTGATGACATCAAGCATGTTATCTGCTGCAGGTTCTCCCATTCTAGAGCCTCTACCTGGAAGCTGAATTAACACTAGCTCAATGTCAGAGTTAATCAATTTTGTCCAAGGCAGAAATAGGCTGGGAGAACCTCCAGCATACGGAAAACAGAACAAACGCACACGTGCGTTTGGCTTTTTTTCTGGTATAAAAAAGAGCTTATTAGTCATTCGTTAGATATTTAGCTAGTTGAATTCTGGTTATGTTAGCAAAATAAGTACAATTGTTAAAAGTTTTTAGTGATTTTTTTTACTGCAGTTTTTTAAGATCGCGAAAGCCTGACAGATAAAGTACAATAATGATATTCATCGATTAATGTTAATTGATAAAGAGTAGTTACCCAAATTGGAAGTTTCCCAAGGTTTTTGCAAACCAACAAGTAGTACAACCTTAATAGCTTATAGAAGGATTTGTAATGAAACTCGAAGATATTCGCCGTGAATACTTGCAAGATGCGTTGAGCGAAGAGACTTTGCTTGATGATCCATTCAAGCAGTTTGAAACTTGGCTTGAGCATGCGGTAGCAAGTAAACTACCCGATCCAACCGCAATGGTGGTGGCGACGGTTGATGCAACCGGCCAGCCTTCGCAGCGCATTGTGCTATTAAAGCATCTTGATGATAACGGTTTTGTATTTTTTACCAATACTGGCTCGCGTAAAGCACAAGAGCTAAAAGGTAATAATAAAATCTGTTTGCATTTTCCGTGGCACCATATGGAACGCCAAGTGATTGTTTATGGCGAAGCACAGCCATTACCGACCGCTGCGGTGGCGAAGTACTTTTTGTCACGGCCAAAAGAAAGTCAGTTAGCAGCATGGGCGTCAGCACAAAGTCGACCGGTATCATCGCGTAAAGTGTTGATGGAAACCTTTGCTAATATGAAAAACAAATTTGCTAAGGGTGAAATCCCACTACCTGATTTTTGGGGTGGTTACTGTGTTGTGCCAACAAAAATTGAGTTTTGGCAAGGCGGCGCGCACCGTTTACATGACCGTTTTATGTATCAGCGTCAAGCTGATAACAGCTGGCACATTACCCGTCTAAATCCATAAACTGTTATGGCTTTTATTGATTCACATTGTCACTTAGATTTTCCTGAATTTGCTGCTGACATTGCGCAATTAATTACGCAATGTCAGCAGCACAGCATTGAAAAGCTAATCGTGCCGGGGGTTAGCTTGGCACAATCTCATGCTTTAATCGCATTTGCCGCGCAGCATGCAAATGTTCGTATTGCCGCCGGTTTACACCCTTATTTTTTAGCACAGTACCAGCCGAGCCATTTAGCGGCGTTAACTGAATTTGCGGAGCAACATCAATCGCAACTTATTGCTATTGGCGAGTGTGGCATTGACCGCAGTATTGATGACTTAGCCTTGCAAACTCAGATATTTGAGCATCATATCGCGCTTGCTGATCAGCTTGAGTTACCGCTGATTGTGCACCACAGACAAAGCCATGACTTAATAGTCCAAGCATTTAAACGCTGCAAACCTAAGTTTGGTGGGGTTATTCATGCCTTTTCTGGCTCTATGCAACAAGCACAGTATTACATTAAGCACGGTTTTAAGCTTGGCGTGGGTGGGGTGATCACTTATCAGCGAGCGCAAAAAACACGCAGCGTCGTTGCCGCATTGGCGGCTGAGCATTTAGTGCTTGAGACAGATTCACCCTCAATGCCACTGGCAGGGTTTCAAGGGCAAATTAATACGCCGTTGCAGTTACCTTTAGTGTTTGCGCAATTGTGCCAGTTAAAGCAGCTTACAGAGCAAGAGAAAGGTATTTTTGAACAACAACTTTATGAGTCGTGTTCAGCACTTTTTCGAATATAACGATTAACCTGCCAGCGTTTTAAACCGCGACCTAGTTGCCATGTAAAAATACAAGTGATCACTAGCATTAGTAGTACTTGGCGGCCTAAGTCATGAAAGCTGCTGTGACTGGTTGCCACTGCTGAGCGTGTTAAATAGGTGATTGTAGCAAAGCCCAGCGGGCGATTATCATCACTAATAATAGGTTCAACAAACGGAGTTTTTAGTTTGCTGATCCCTGGGGTTGAATTAGGTAACTTGCCTAATAAATGGTGCGTTTGCCAATTATCACTACTGGCGATAAGCACACCTTGATGATCGTAAATCGTTGCAGCTAACACAAACTCATCTTTGCTAATGCTATTACACAAGGCGGTGAGTTCGGGTTTGTTTTTTTCAAGTAATGGGGTTTTAGCGTTGAGTGCCATAAAGCGGGTTAAGCTTTTTGCTGTGCTGTCGGCATTATCATAAAGTAGTTGATGGCTTTGAAAACTACTATTAACCGCTACCCAAGTCAGCAACAAAAAGCATGCCGCAGCAATGCTTAATCGCACTAGGCGCTGCCTAAGAGATGCTGAAATAGGGTTTTTAAGATGGTTATTTTTCATAGTCACCGTTTACGCTGCTGACAGCTTTTGCTTTTGATGTTACAACTAGGCCTAACTATAACCTTAAATCCCCCTTTATGGCGAGTTAACTGTTATTTTACCGGGGAGACATTAGTATCATTTTTGGAGTTATCATGACATTGGAGCGCATTGCGAGCCTTTCATCAGAGCAATTGTCAATGCAGTTGTCGTTAGGTAAATGGTATCACTATCAAGCTGCCTTTGTAGAGCAAGTGAGCTTACCTAGCGATCCGCAAGGGATGTTTAGTATTGCTTTTGCTGGGGATTTTAATGGCCAGCAATTAACGAATATTGTGCAGTTTTTAGCGCAACAGCAATTTACAGTCACTGCAATATGCCGTTATCAGCCTGATCCAAACTTAACCCCTGCATTGTGTTTTTACAGTGATACCGCAAAAGCTAGCATCAATCCTCTGTTACTGAATGAATTTGCTCATCCGCACGGTTTTCAGCTTGTACAAGTCAGTAAGCCTCCGAGTCTCACTAATCCAGGGCTATTGGTGATGGATATGGACTCAACCGCCATTACCATTGAATGTATTGACGAAATTGCTCGTCTTGCGGATGTTTATGATGATGTCGCTGCGGTGACCGCCCAAGCGATGGCCGGTAAGTTAGATTTTAGTGAGAGCTTGCATCAACGCGTTGCTAAGCTTGAGGGAATTGAACAAAGCTTAATTGATGAGCTAAAAAGCAGTTTGCCATTAATGCCCGGCGTTAAAGAGTTATGCCAAGTATTAAAGCAGCATAATTGGTACTTAGCCATTGCTTCGGGTGGTTTTGTGCCATTTGCCGAGCAAGTGCAGCAGCTCATTGATTTAGATGAAGTCCATGCCAATGTGTTAGAGTTTAAAGATGCAAAACTAACCGGTAAAGTACTTGGCAGAATTGTCGATGCCGAGCAAAAAGCGGTGGTGCTGCGTAACTTACAGCAACGGTTAGGTTTGCCAATGCAACAAACCGTGGCAATCGGCGATGGCGCTAATGACTTAACCATGATGGCGGCGGCAGGACTCGGTGTTGCGGTACACGGTAAAGCTAAAGTGGTTGAACAAGCCCAAGCTGCCATTTGCCACGGCTCGTTATTACAGCTGTTGTATTTATTAACTATTCCAATAGCAGAGTAATTAACTGAGCCGTTTTAACCAAATCTGTTTACGCTTATTCATTTGCTCTACCAGTTCCGCTGGAAAGTCTAAATGACTAAGCGTTTCATCGGTGATATCAACCATGTCACCAACGCCAGTGACTGACCACAGTGCTTCTTCAAGATCTTTGGCTTTATGCAACGCATATTGGCTTACGTATTTTAGCTCGTTAGCTAAGTAATCGGTATCAGGGCGGCCAGTACGCGAAATATAAACTCGCATTATAAATAGCAATTCAGACTTTAGACCTTTCTTTAAAAAGAGTAGCTGAGGGGCATAATCGTCAGTCGCACTGCATTTGCTTTTTACTGCGTCTTCGATGGTTGACTTTTTTGGATCAAAACGAATAAATAATGTGAAAGGCAACGGCGGATCTTGGCGGCTACGGTCTTTTATTTGCGGTGTAATAACCTCGTTAATTTGCTCCGGTGTTAAAAATGCATCAATGCTGGTGGTTTCATTAAGCAAACCATAATTTTGTAAAATAATATGCAATGGGCTTGAGTATAGCCCTTGGCCGATTGCACCGGTTTTAAAATGCGCCGCCTCTTTATGTAAATAAAACGGAAATTGGCAAACACTTTTAGTGACCATATTTCTAAGTGCCGTTGATAGCCCTGGCACTTTTGGTGCTTCTTCAGATACTTTCAATTTATCTTTATTATTTTCAATTAACTGAGTGAAAAACGTCACCCCTTCATGCGGGTTGTCAGCAATTCTAGAGGCTTTGAAATTGATGGTGGTTAATGACTTACTGACTGCCATTACTTCGTATTTTAATTTACTAAGATCATGCTTTTTGGTTATTTTTTGCAGCTCAGGTAAGCTTAATTCAACAATATCACCTTTTTGCAACGTAACCGGTTGGTCGCATTCAATTTGTAATCCCATTACTGAAAAATCACGACTATGAGCGCTATATTCTTGACCTTCTTTAGTTTTTATTTGCGTATCAGTTTTATACAAGTAACGCTTATGTGAGCGCAGGTTTACGTATTCTAAATCAACCGTTTCAAGTTTTGGTGGGGTTTTATGTTTACCGTGACCAAAGCGTTTTAACTGATTAATGATACTTTTATCGTAACTAAAACTTTGATAATGAGCCTGTTCGGCGGCGGTGCCAATCGCGGTTAAAATCAGCAAATATTTTACGTCTTTGATCATTCCTTGCACGCGAGGCGAAGGTGGCTTATTGAGTTTTTCAATATCTTTGCCAGCGGTATTCGGTAAGCTTAGTGGAATAAATGAGTCTTCTGGATGGCTTGGCATTAACTGCACTTTAAAGCATTGCCAGCTGTCTTTTTGACTACCAAAACCAAAAAATAACGCGCTTAATTGTGGCTCCGTAGTCAGCTCTGTACGTGTTGCTGAATAGTAATATATTTTACCTGCTACCACATGGGTAAAGGTGTATAAATACTCTTCCTTAACTTGCGCCGGATCACTTAATAGCTGACTTAAGCGTTGTTGATTTAAAATGGTGTATAAACACGATAGCTTACGCTCATCACAAAAATAACGCTGAATAAAAATATTATTTTCAGTGGTCAGCACTAAACTCGGGTAGAGCTTGTCATTTTGCAGGCTAAAAAAGGTGAACAATGATGTAACGCGAGGAATATAATACTGTTCATAGCTTTTTGAGACAACGGCATCTAAGGTGTTATCTAAATTCACTTTATAGCGGCGTTTATTACCATGAATAAAGCTTTCTAAAAACTCATCAAATTTTGCGTTATTTTCGATAAAAGTACGTTTTAAGCGAATATGATTAAATTCCGCAGATATTTTTTCAACGGCAACAACTTCATATTGAATACCGTTTTTCAAACCCAGTTCAAAATCTTGCTCAAGTCCTACTAGGCGCAGCCCTAATAACTGCTTTTTTTTGACTTGATAGCGTGATGAGAGCTTTATTTTTGCGCCACTTAAAGAAATATCCGAGGTGGTTGCTGCAATGGTGTTGTCTTTGCTCAATTCTACCGTTATTTTGATTGAATAGTTCATCCGCTCTTCACGGCGACTTTCATAAGAAGCAAATTTAATCACCTGGCAATCTAATTTTTGTTCATTTTGTTGCTCAGGCTGTTGAGCTTGTTGGGCGGCTTTTTTTTGCATTACGCGGTGGTTGTTATCGGTATTCATTACTGCTTCATACACCGCAAGGGTATAACCACCGTGGCGTTTTATGGCTTGTTCAAATACCGCAATGGCGGTTTCATCCATAAAGTGTTGTTTGCCTTCATACTCATAAGGCTTTACTTGGCCTGTTACTTGGCCACGTAAATCAATAAAGCGAGCAATGGGTTGCGATAGGCGTGACATTTCCATCTTGATCAAAAACTGCTCGGGTTTTGTTAACCCTGCCGTTTTCGATTTAAAGATCGTGTCAAATTTGGCATTACCTAAATACGATTTAAGTTCGTCAACTAAACTTTCGTATTTCAGTAGAATGTCTTCAGTCATTTATAAAACCATCACCGTCTATTCTAAAAAGTTGGTATACTGCGTGAGTATTTATACACTCTCTTGGGTGCTGGTTTGCAGCATAGTGAATGTAATGAGCTACCGTCTTTCATTTTTATTATTATGGAATTGCCAAATTAATGGCTCATTACTTTAGTTTTAGGATCAAAAAGCCCAAGCAGGAAAGATTAAGCAAAAAGTATGCCCTAAATATAAAGTAAATAACGTTTTTATATAATTTGATTGTGGCGTTGATTTGCCTAGTTGGCAAGGTCAATATTCGACAACCGAGCACGGCATGGCAACTAGTATTAACCTAAATAATTTCAAAACGACGAATATAGGCAAAGTTAATGGCAAAAGCGGCAAAAATAGAGTTTGTTTGTACCGAATGTGGTATGAACTACCAACGCTGGCAAGGACAGTGTCGCTGCGGCGCATGGAATACCTTAGCCGAATTTAAGCCCTCGGCAGGGCAAACTAAAAAAGCAGCAATGCATAGTGTGGTTGGCGGTTATGCGGGCGGAGTGGGCGGTGGCTCGAAAAAAATTAACGACATCACAACCACCGAAGCAGAAAAACAACTCACCGGTATTGGTGAACTTGATCGGGTGTTATCTGGTGGCGTGACTACCGGCTCGGTGAATATTATTTCCGGCGATCCTGGAGCGGGCAAAACCACGTTATTATCGGATTTAGTCGCGCGTATGTCACAGCGTATGCCATCACTTTACTGCACCGCAGAAGAATCGTTATCGCAATTCAAAAACCGTGTTAATCGCTTAAAACTCGATTACAACCCAGATGAACTGTATTTGTTATCAGAAACCAGTGTTGAAACCATTATCGAAGAGCTGGAAAAAAATAACATCAAGTTTGCAGTAATCGACTCTATTCAAGCCGTGGTAACCGATACCGCAAACGGCAGCCCTGGCTCACCGTCACAAGTTAAAAGTGCCGCGCAAGCGTTGACTCAGTATTGTAAGCAAAACGACGTCACTATGTTTATCATTGCCCACGTAAATAAAAATAATGAAATTGCGGGGCCGCAAACCTTAGTGCATATAGTTGATGCGTTATTACATATTGACACTAACGATGGGCAAATACGTACCTTACGCGCCAATAAAAACCGCTTTGGTGACATTGATACCGTGGGCATTTTTAGAATGTGCGAACGCGGTATGCTCAGTGTGGATAACCCAAGTGAGATCTTTTTATCGGGCTCGAGCACCGATTCTCCAGGTTCCACGATTACCTGTATTCGCAAAGGTAATCGTAATTTATTACTCGAAATTCAATGTTTAACTACCGAAACCGAAGCTGAATTTCCGCAGCGTGTGTGTGTGGGTTTAAACATGAACCGGATAAAAATGTTGACTGGTATTTTACGCAAGCACACTAAAACCAAAATCTTCCACGATACGTTTTTTAATATTGTAGGTGGGCTGAGAATTGATGAAACCGAAACCTGCATCGATTTAGCGCTAGTGACTGCCTTGCTCAGTAGCTTAAATGAGTTTGTGGTGCCACGCACTACCTGCATAATGGGTGAGCTGAGTTTAAACGGTGACGTACGACCAATCGACAGTGGTGTGCCACGCGTTAAAGAAGCCGCACAGCATGGTTTTACCGAAATTTTTATTCCATTTCGTAACTACCATAAATCAATGGAAGGGCTAGGCGCTAAAATCACCCCAGTTAAAACGGTACATGAGCTATTAAGTTTAATTAATTAACCATACTCAAAAAGTACACATCAATTTGCACTTACTTATGCTAGGTCTTATCAAAGCTATTATTGAATGATACGCTTAGACAAATTTTTAGTATTAAGTTATTAAAGCATGGCCATAATCAGCTTGGCTGTAAATAGAATAGTAATAAGGAAATAAAATGAAAAAACTCGCAATTGTTGCCGTAGTTGTTGCAGCAGCTATCGGTGGTGTTAGCTACGCAAACCATGCACTGACACAAGAAGTAAAAGTAGAGGTTGATCGTCAGTTGGCACTGATGAACCAACAAATGGGTGTGACAGCCAGTTATGAAGATATTTCGGCGAGCGTATTTGGCCAAAGCGTAGAAATATCTAATATGGTGATCACAGACTTTGATCAGCAAGCAGTGGCAAATATTGCGAGTATTGAAGTATCAGGATACGAAACCGATAAAATCGCGCCACGTACCGAGCTGACGATTAAAAACTTTACCTTTAGCGAGCACTTCTTAGCACAGCTACCGCCGGATGCTAATAATAACCTTGCCTCAGCCAGTTATGATTTACACACCTTGATGAATTACGATGAAAAATCAGGGGATAGCGATATTGCCTTCGACCTTAATGCCAATAAAATTGTTGCCCTTAAGTTTAACTTAGGTTTAGCTAAATCAACCGCACTAATGAATGCTTCACTGGCGCTCAGTAAAATGCAGCAGGAATTAGGCGCTCAACAGCCAACTTTAGAGCAGCAGCTACAGCAACAAACCATCATGATGGAAGCACTTTCAGAGCTTGAACCGCGCCGCATTGAAATAGCCTTAAACAATGAAGGCGAATTTAAAGCGTTAGTAGAGCAAGCCCTTGAAAAGCAAGGTATGACTCTAGAGCAAATGCAGCAAATGGTCGACATGCAGTTACAACAAGCACCAGTCAGCAAAGAGCTAGGTGAAGCGATTAAAAACTTCACCCAAGGTTTAAGCTCATTAACTGTCTCAGCAAGCTTGCCAGCAGGGCAAACCATGACCGAAATTAACCAACAGATCTTCACCCTCATGGGACAACCAGAAAAACTGGCCGAGTTTATTAATCTTAAAGCCAAGGGCGAATAGCTCGTAGAGCTATAAGTCGTAAGTCTTAAGCAGTAAGTTGAAGACAAAATACAGTTTTGAGTTAGTTGAAAGCGCGAGTATATCTCGCGCTTTTTTATTGGGTGATTTTAGGGATTAGGAGCTAGGTTTTAGGCGTTAGGTACTAGGAAAAACCAGAGCAGTTCGGTGTTAAATTTATTATAGTAGGTTGTGGTTGAGAGCGACGAAACCCAACGGTGAAAGATAAAAAGTGAGTGATGGTTTCAAGGGGGGAACTGACGTTGATATAGGTTTAGGATAATAACTCATTGAATAATCAAGCTGTCAATAGGCTCTAGTATTTTCTTTGAGCGTTTTTATTCAGTGACGGTCAATTCTAAATCAATAAACAAATTCGTTTATTTCGTTTGTCGATGCACCAGTTTAGCAAGTAGCTTACGGCAAAGACATGAAGGAGCGCTACGCAATAATCCTTACATTATTAGCACAGCATTTGCTGATATTCCTCTAAAGCGCAGCGTCTCTTCACCCTTTGTGAATAATTCAGTTAAAGATCTTTTGCACAAAGAGCAGAGAAAGAGAAGTAAATGAGGATTAACTTGAAGACTAATTAGCATGCGTAAAACACGATACATTAATAAAGGTAAGCCCTTATCACCTCAAAGAATGCACTCAAACACCTGTAATATCTTCCAAAAAGCCAATTAAAACAACAGCAAATCCTTTTTTATTTTTTACGTGAAAGTCAGTTGTCGATTGAATCAAAATAGGAACTCGGCTATGGTTAATGCATCAATAAAAATAAATTAAAAACGAGTTATTCTACAGGCTCGTTTTATGCCACTCGGATAAATAGGAAGTAATATATGTTTGGTGAGTTGAAGAAAGTTCCCTTACGAGATATTTGGGCGCACGAAGCGCAAGACTTTACTCCGTGGTTAGCTGAAAATATTGAAGAACTAGGTAATGCAGTCGGTTTGGAGCTTGAGTTGATTCAAGAAGAAGCAAGTGTGGGGAGTTTTTCTCTTGATATCTTAGCTAGGGATCTTGGTTCCGCTGAAAATGTTATTATCGAAAACCAGTTTTCTCAAACTGATCATGATCACTTAGGTAAGTTGCTAACATATGCAGCTGGTTTTGATGCTTCATTTGTAATTTGGGTTGCTGAAACAATTCGTGAAGAGCATCGACAAGCCTTAGACTGGCTAAACCACAGAACAGACAATCAAACTCAATTCTTTGCCGTTGTTGTTGAAGTTATTAAAATCGATGACTCAAAACCCGTGTTTAACCTAAAACCAGTTGTATTTCCAAACGAGTGGCAAAAGAGCAAGTCTACAAATAAGTCTGTTCAAAAAACAAGTGCTAAATCTGAAAAGTACCGTGAATACTTTCAAGGTTTAATTAATGAGTTGCGAGACGATCACAAGTTTACTTCAGCTAAGGCTGGCCAACCCCAAAACTGGTATTCATTTGCTTCAGGTATCTCAGGTATCAACTATGGCGCAAATTTTTGTCAAGGTAATAAAGTGCGGACTGAGCTTTATATTGACTTTGGCAACGCGGAACAAAATGAGTCATGTCTGAACTATTTACTTGAAAGCAGAGGTGGTATTGAAAGTGAATTTGGTAATGTGCTTTCATGGGAGCCAATAGAGGGTAAAAGAGCCACCAGAGTAGCGGTTTATCGTGACGGTTCGATTTTAGATGAGAGTGATCTTTCTGATATTAAATTATGGCACATTAATAACTTAATTAAGTTTAAACATTTGTTTGGTAAAAGGATTCGCCAGCATTTAAAATAGGCGCATATGAAATATAAGCAGTGCTCTGCAATAATCCTGACGTTATTAGCACAGCATTTACTTATTGCCCTCTAAAGCGCAGCGGCTCTTAACCCTTTGTGAATAATTCAATTAAAGATCTTTTGCACAAAGAGAAGAGAATGAGAATGAACTTGAAGGCTAAAATTGGTATGTGAAAACCGCTAGGGCGAGGTCTTGTCTAATCCCTTTGTTTCCAGTAATGATTTTTACAAGTTAAAAGACCACTTGTTAATTTAAGTCGATTTAGCTACGGCTAACTTACCCAACTGTAGTTATATTAAAAAACATGTTTGACTTAAATTAACTGCACTTTTATTTTTTCGTTGCTCGTTGCTCGTTGCTCGTTGCTCGTTGCTCGTTGCTCGTTGCTCGTTGCTCGTTGCTCGTTGCTCTCGCTATGGCAGCTTTTTATTTATTCGGGTATCATCTGCGCAACTTTGATTATCAGTTGCTATTTATGACCACGTTAAGTGCTAAGGAAAATATTCAAGCCATTGTTAAGGCGATTAAAGCTGAAGAAGCTAAGCTTCGTCAAAAGCACCCGTTATTAGCCCATCAAAATACACTCGGGATGGCTATTTTATTATTATCACTCGGTGCGTTAATTGGGGTTGGTGCGCTTTATTACTTTGCTATTATCCCCGCGTGGCTATGTATTATTTTAGCGGCCATTGCAGCGTCAATTTCCCACGAGCTTGAACACGATCTTATTCATAAACAATACTTTAGTAATCAACCTTTTCTACATAACTTTATGATGCTCACGGTGTGGCTGATGCGACCCAATACGATTAGTCCGTGGTACCGCCGTAAAATGCACTTGCACCATCATAAAGTGTCGGGCACTGAGCAAGACTTAGAAGAGCGCTTAGTGGGTAATGGCATTAAAAAACCATGGTTACGGGCGCTGGTGATTGTTGATGGCTTACTGGGCTTGTTGATTAACGCTAAACGCTTTAGTAAGGAAATCAAAGGGTTTAGCTTTTTTAAGGTATTTAACGCCGGATTTCCGGTTACCACCGCGTACTTTGCGATTTTATACAGCGTAATTGTGTTCCATTTAGTTAATTTATTTACTCCACTTGCGGCTAATTCGCCGGCGTTGCTGCTGGACATTATGGCGCTGTTTGAGTTTTTAATGGTGGTGTTGATTGTGCCTAATATTGTGCGGTCAAGTTCATTAAATTTTGTTACTTCATCAATGCATTACTACGGCGGCGTTAACAATATGCTGGAGCAAACTCACGTATTAACTAGCCGTTTATTTATGCCGTTTCATTTGTTTTGCTTTGATTTTGGTCGAACTCACACTATTCACCACTTTGTGCCAAATCAGCCATTTTATTTACGGCAAATGATCAGTAAAAAGATCCTTGCCGTGATGAAAAAACACGGTGTGCGCTTTAATGATTTTGCGAGTATTAAACAAGCAAATCGCTATCAAGCTTCTTAATATCAAGGTACAAATTACTAATTGACCTCAAGTTAAGTTAAGGTTTTAACGTCGTTATCTAACTCAATATTTAGGTAACGACTATGAACCTTAATCAAATCACATTACCTGTCACTAACATCGAAAAAGCAAATCAATTTTACTTGGCCATGGGCTTTACACAAATTGTAAAAACGGATCATTACTCACGCTTTGAGTGCGCTAATAAAGCCACGTTTTCTTTATTACTAACCGATGATGCGTTTAGTAATGGCGCGGTTATATATTTTGAAAGCGAAGAACTAGACAAGTGGGTTGCTTCTTTAAAAGCTAAGGGCTTTAAGTTTGAATCAGACATCACCGAGCAGCGTTACTTGTGGCGCGAAGCGCTGTTAAAAGATCCATCGGGCAATAAAATCAAACTTTATTGGGCGGGGAGTAATCGGCTGGATCCACCCTGGCGAGTTGAAATTATAGATTGATCGTATTCTTGCTATGTTGGGTATAAAGATAGTTTGTAGAAGAGTCTATTATGTTTGATAGTAGCCAAGTGTCTAGAATCATCGAGATGGCGTGGGAAGATCGCACTCCCTTCGAAGTCATCGAAAACCTATATGGTTTAAATCATTCCCAGTTAGTTAATTTTATGCGCGACAATATCTCATCGGGTTCGTTTAAAGTCTGGCGTAAGCGCCATGCGGGGCGAAAAACCAAACATTTAAAATTACGTGCTCCCGCTATTATGCGCAGCCACTGTAAAACCCAGTATAAAAATCGTTAATGGCATAAAAAAGAGTGTTGAATATACCGCGTTATTTGGCGTAAAGTTGCTAACCACTATACGGCTAAAATTTAATTTAGGGATTATTATGCAAATTACCGGACGTTGTCATTGTGGGGAGGTTACTTACCATGCAGAGGTTGATGAAACGAAAGTATTAAACTGCCATTGTACTGATTGCCAAGTAATTTCGAGTGGGCCGTTTCGTACAGTTGTACTCTCTAAAGCGAATGCGATTACCTTTACAGCCTCACAACCGAAAGAGTATATAAAAGTTGCTGACAGCGGTAATAAACGTGCGCAAGGTTTTTGCGGCAATTGTGGTACTTCACTGTATGCGACCTCAGTTGGTGAGGGTGATAAAATTTATGGCTTACGAATAGGTGCTATTGAGCAGCGTGAACAACTTATTCCTAAAACGCAAATTTGGTGTCGCTCCAGTCCAGCTTGGTTAAAAGAGCTGAACACCATAACTGGCTTTGATACTGTGCCAAACGGCTAATAGCTATGCATGCGCTAACAGATTTGCAAAAGATACGTTAGCGCGCATTGCCACATTGATATCTGCTTTTATGGCTAATGAATTAATAACGGTATTTATGTGAGTCACCTCAAATTGCGAATCAAGGCATGCGGCCAAATGAGTCTGCAGTAATGGTTCAAAATTATCATCCACCGCCAATGTCCCCAGCTTTATTGCTAAAAGACACTGCTGAGAAAGCCTGTTATTAGCTGCATTCACACTAGCTGTAGAGGTTTGCTCAATTTCTTGTTCTACTAAAACGGTGCTATTTGGCTGCCTTTGTAAGCATATTTGTTTAAGCACATTGAGGCTATTTAATGCTCTAGGTAGGCCTATAAACCTGACCATATAAGAAAATGCGCTATTAAGTTCATCAATCGTTAGCCCTTGATCTAGCCCTTCGTTCAGTAAACTTTTTAGCCGGTATAACTCTCCCATTGCCGCAAGGGCTGCAATAGCTGCAACAAGTGAATACTTTGTGTGGTTATTTACTTTAAGCATAATGTCTCTTTAAAAATTAAGTCGCGTAATTCAATGACAGCATTAACTGTTACCCTTCATTAAAAAGCACATCAATAACCTAGTTAAGGAGGAGTTACCTCCGCTCGGTGTCTTTGTTTTTTAACGATATGAGTAGGGTTGATTTATTTAGATTATTTGCCAGTGTTTATGGTGATCATGTGTCAGCACATTGATATGCCTGAGCGAATATTTATTATTACTGATAATTGCTAAATGTGTTTGTTAAAACCAATGTGTTTTTTGCCTAAAACAACAGATCATGATTGTTATTAATATTTATTGTTATGCTTAGTGCTAAGCTTGGGCTATAAAATGATGACATTAATTTAAGACGTAATGAGTAACAAACAAACCCTGACTGAATCTGTGTTAGCAGTTGCAACACAGGATGGCATTTTTAATACCCAAATAGCGGCACTGACTTTAGTTAGGCGCAGCAATGTATCTGAGCCTATGCCGTGTGTGTACGGGCTTGGCTTAGGGGTTACTGTGCAAGGTGGCAAGCGCGTTACCTTAGGCGAAGATATTTATGATTATGCTGATGGGCAAACATTAGTGGCCTCTGTGGATGTGCCAGTTGTTAGCCATATTACATCCGCCTCTGTGCAGCGACCTTTTTTAGGGTTGCACTTAAGTTTAGACAGTAAAGTATTAGGCCAAGCGGTTGCCAATATGGATTTTAATGAGCAATACAACGGCACTCGTCAAAACGCTATGTCGGTGGTGGATGCCGATGACGGTATTTTAGATGCTATCAACAGGCTTATTAAGTTACTAACAGAACCCCAGTTGATCCCTTTAGTTGCACCTTTAATTCAAGAAGAAATTGTTTTTCGGTTATTACAAAGCCCGCATAGTTACCTTTTAAGGCAAGTCGTTACTGCTGGATCAGCAAGTCAAAAAATAGCTAAAATTTTATATTGGCTTAAACAAAATTATAAAGATGATTTTTCGATAGTGGATTTAGCTGCTGAGGCGCATATGAGTGAATCAACGTTTCGTCAACATTTTCGAGAAGTGACTAAGCTTAGCCCGTTGCAATATATTAAAAATTTACGCTTACAAGAGGCGAGGCAGTTAATGCTGAATCAGCGCCTTGATGCGAATACGGCTGCTTTGCAAGTGGGCTATGAAAGCGCTTCACAATTTAGCCGCGAGTACACGCGATTTTTTGGCCGTCCACCGCTCAAAGATATAAATGCACTGCGCTTAAGCAATGCATTTATTTAGGTGTGTAGGTTAGCTATTGGCGTTATTTGTCATGGTGATATTGCGGCCCCCTAAATAGCCAAATACGGCGCACAATGCACTCGCAAAGGCGCATAACCACAAGGTGGTTGTCCAATTGCCAGAGTAACTATGTAATGCTCCTGCGATAATCGGCCCAGAGGCGGCAAGTAAGTAACCCAAGCATTGCGCCATACCTGACAGCGAGGTGGCTTGTTGGGTATCATGAGTACGTAAGCTAATAAACGACAAACCTAAAATAAAGCAAGCGCCTGAGCAAAACCCTAAGGTGACCGCCCACAGTGAGGCAAACTCAGGTAAATAAAGCAGCCCAAGTGAGCCTGTTGCGGCTATTAGTGCTAACAAGCTGGTTAAAATACGTTGATCTTTAAGCTTTGCCAACAATGGTATTAAGATAATGCCAGGCACTGCAGACGCTACTTGAAAGGCACCTTGTAGCGCACCCGCATGCTGAGCTGTATGGCCACCTTCAATCAAAATACTCGGCAACCAACTAATCATAATATAGGTAAAAAATGAATTTAACCCCAGCAGTAAGGTAATCTGCCACGCAAGTGCTTCGTGCCATACTTTGTTGCTGTTAACACTCGCCAGCAGATCTTTGGTGGGCTTAGTATGAAGTTTTAACTGCGGTAGCCAAACAATAATACTCACTAGGGTAAGTAAGCCATAACAAGCAAGGGCTAATTGCCAGCCCATACTTTTATATTCAGCCAGCGGAATAATAAGCGCGGCATAACTGCCACCAAAAATACCCATCGCTAGTACGTAAGTAGAGGTCATTACCGCCACTTTATGTGGGAAGTCGCGTTTAATTAAACTCGGCAACAGCACGTTACCTATTGCGATGCCAATACCTATGATGGCGGTGCCTAAATACAACATAGCGGCAGAGTTTATTAATCGTGACGCCAGTCCTAGACCAATTAGGATTAGTGCGATAAATAACGATATTTCCAAGCCTTGTTTTTTAGCTAGGCTTGCCGCCATTGGGCTTGCCAGCGCAAAGGCAATTAATGGTAAAGTAGTGAGCATACCGGCTTGAGAAGGGGTTAAAGCAAAGCTTAAGATAATTTGCTCAAGCACAGGAGCAAGCCCTGTAACCGGTGCGCGTAAGTTAGCGGCAATAAAGATAATGCCTAAAATTAAAATAGCAGAAGAAAAAGCAGTTCTTTTAATGGCAGTCGAGTTCAAAACTAAAATCATCAATAAGAAAGAGGGAGCGCAATTATAGTCTAAGCAGACACTACGTTGATATTAAATGGGATGAATAGATGCTCATTTCAAAAATAATTAACCCCACTTTTTAAAGTCATCCGTTTATAGGTTTAGTAATTCATATTTAATAAAAGCTAAGGTGATTTTATGAATAACAAGATGAGTAACATCCAAGCAATTAATTTACGTTTAACGGTGTTGAGCCTTGCGGTTATAGTTGGCTTAACCGGTTGTGAGCAAAGTTCACAAAGTGAGGTTGATGAACAACAAAACCAAACAAACAATGCGGCGAAGAGCAAACAAAACGATGAACAGCAATTAGAGCTACAAGTGCAAACAAGGCAGAGACAACATGCTGTAAGTTATGAAGCCATGCCGCAAGGGATGATGCATGCAAGTGTTGCTATGCAGCGCCCGATATTGCCGCCGATGCCGCCAACTCCAGTTGATGACGTGGTATTGGTGTCAGAGCAAGATCGTGAAAACTATTTAAAATCCCAGCAGAATCCAGTTAAACAAACAGTCACTGAGCCGGTATCTACTTTCTCAATTGATGTAGACACGGGCAGTTACAGTAATACTCGTAGAATGTTAAATATGGGGCAGCTACCGCCAAGTGATGCGGTACGCGAAGAAGCCTTTATTAACTATTTTGATTATGACTACAGTGCGCCTGAAACTATCAGCACACCGTTTAAGGTGCATACTGAGGTTGCAACGGCGCCTTGGAATGCGCATCGCCAATTACTTAAAATTGGCATTAAGGGTTTTGAAATTGAAAAAGCTGATTTAAAAGCGGCGAATTTAGTGTTTTTACTGGATGTATCTGGCTCTATGAATGCACCCAACAAATTACCCTTATTAAAAACCAGTTTAACCATGCTAACTAAGCAATTGGATGAAAATGATTCTGTTGCCATTGTGGTGTATGCCGGAGCCGCAGGTGTGGTATTGCCAGCAACTAAAGGCAATGATCAACAAGCTATCAGCGCAGCGTTAGATAAACTGGCCGCAGGCGGTTCAACAAATGGCGAGCAAGGCATTGAGCTTGCGTATCAAATAGCACAGCAGAACTTTAAAAAAGACGGTATTAATCGAGTGATTTTGGCCACCGATGGCGACTTTAATGTAGGCATGCAATCGGTTGATAAGCTCAAAGAGCTGGTGGCAGCAAAGCGCAAAACGGGCGTTGCACTAACCACGCTTGGTTTTGGCCAAGGTAATTATAACGATGGCTTAATGGAGCAATTAGCTAATATTGGCAACGGCCAACATGCGTATATTGATAACATTAACGAAGCACGCAAAGTACTGGTTGATGAACTCAGCAGTACCATGCAAATTATTGCCAAAGACGTAAAAATTCAAGTGGAATTCAATCCACAGCAGGTGGCTGAATATCGTTTAATTGGTTATCAAAATCGCGTACTCGCTAATGAAGATTTTAATAACGATAAGGTCGATGCCGCAGAGTTAGGGGCAGGGCATACAGTAACGGCGTTATATGAAATAACCTTAGCCAACTCCGATCATAAACAAATTGATGAGCTGCGTTATCAGTCTAAAACTAATGAGAAACCGGTTGCCAGCAATGAACTCGCTTTTGTAAAAGTGCGTTTCAAACAGCCTGACGGCGAGCAAAGCGAATTGCTTACGCAAGCTATCAGTAGTGATAAAATACAGCCGTTATCGCAGGCAAGTTCCGATTTTAAATTTGCCGCGGCAGTTGCTGGGTTTGCTCAGTTACTAAAAGGTGCAAAATATACCGGAGACTGGCAGTATGAAGATTGTGCTAAATTGGCAACCGCTAACAAAGGCAGTGACACATTTGGCTATCGTAGTGAGTTTGTGCAACTGGTAAATAATGCTGCGGCATTATGATTTAAGTAGCGGCACAGTGATATAAGTAAAGGACGTTATGACGGAACTCGCTGATGAGCAATTAATGTTGAGTTATGGGCAAGGGGATGTACAGGCTTTTTCGCAGTTGTACACCCGCCATAAAAATAGTTTATATCGTTATTTTTTACGCCAGTGTGCAACCCCGCAAGTGGCTGAAGAGCTCTATCAAGAAGTATGGAACAAGCTAATAAAAGCCCGTTCGCAGTATCAAGCGAGCGCCAAATTTACTACTTGGTTGTATCGTATTGCCCATAATGAATTAATTGATCATTACCGCCGAACTGGTACGCAAAGTAAGTGGTTAGACGACGATAATCAATATCTTGAAACTGCCGATTTTGCCGATCATAACAGTCAATCAGCTGCTGAAAAACTTGAGCAAGACCAGCAAGCCGCGCAGCTAAAAGTGTGTTTAGCGCAATTGCCCCGAGAGCAAAAAGAAGCATTTTTACTTAAACACGAAGCTGGTTTTACCCTCAAAGAAATTGCCGAATTAGCGGTTGAAACAACTGAAAATATAAAAAGCCGCATCCGTTATGCACAAGCTAAGTTAAAGCAATGTATCAAGTATAAATTGGAGACTAGCAATGAGCGATAAGTTAACCAGTCATGATATTGCTTCACTTTATAAACGTGGTGCAACGGAGCAGCCAAGTTCACAACTTGATGAGCAAATACTAAAACGCGCAGCAGATGAGGTTGCAGACAATAAAGTCCCCCCAATTCATAAACCTAAGCGCTTTTATCAAACTTGGTATGGGCAATTATCTACTGCGGCATCACTGGTGTTAGTGGCGGTTTTATATGTGCAAAATAGCGAACAGTATCAACAGTCGTCAGAGCTGAATGAGCTGCAAATTTTAGCTGATGAACAACCAGCTAAATCACCAGCAGCCTCACTTGAAATGATGCAAAACGAAACACAAGAGCAAGCGCAAGAACAAGCTCAAATGATGCAATTAAAACAAACCCAGCAGCGCCAACAAAGTGAAAAAATGGCTGGCAGACAATTTGCCGCACCAAGCATGACAGCGAAAAGTGCGTTGTTATTAGAGCTTGAAATTATCACCGCAGAGGTAGCAAATAAATTTAGGCGTATAGATACATTTATTGCAGATGGTAATACCACGGCCGCTAAAGCACAGCTGACTGAATTATTAGCAGCGCACCCCGAACTCAAGGTGCACTTAAATGCGCAATATAAACAGCTATTACAATAAAAGATAATCCACTTAGGTTCGCTATATGGCTATCTTTTTGGTCTTATACAACTATGTTCGCTATATGGCGAACTTACCTAAACTTGGTAGCTACCAAGAATAACTTGCTGAGAACATCACATTACGTGGTCGCCCTGGGAAATAACGGTCGCCAGTAAAGCTAGTATAATCGGCACGCTCGGCATAGGCGGTGTCGGTTAGGTTGTTAATGCGCGCGGTTAGTTTTAACCGTTCAGTGAGCTGCCAAGCCCCACGTAAATTAATTAAATCATGACCTGCGTAACTGTGTAGGTTTTCAGGGTCGGTAAAATAGTCACTGACATGATGCCATTCAATAGCAACGAGGGTGTTATTGCTGATTTGCCAGTTGGCTTGTAGGTTGGCAATATTACGCGGTGCCGTGTCTATATCGTTGCCGTTAATATTTACCCCAGATAACACTTGGTCATAGTCGTAGGTGTGCACCGCATGGCTTGCAGCAAGGGCAAGCTTTATTGACTGAGTAAGTTGATAATCAAGCTCAAGTTCAATACCGCGATGCTGAGTTTGCCCGTCATTAATGGTAAAAAAGTCGCTATCGCGAAAAATCACGTTTTGTTTGTTCATCGCATATGCAGAGAGTACATAATGCAATTGTTGATATTGTCCTTTAACGCCTATTTCAAGGTTATCTGCTGTTTCTGACTCTAGCTCGGCAACCTGTTGCTCGCGTTGTAACTGATAAAGCTCAGCCGCTTGCGGCGCACGATAACCGCGAGATAGGTTTGCATATAAATAATTATCAGCACTTAATTGATAACTCAGGCCAAGTTTAGGCGATGTATTGGTAAATTTATTTTCGCCACTTGGCGGGCGAGAGTAACGACAACCGCCCATTGCGCATTCGCTGCCATCTTCTTTTGTGCGCCCAGCGAGCATATTATTGCTGTAATCGTAATTGAGTTGCTCAAAGCGCGCGCCTAAGCTGATGGCGAGTTGCTGCCATTGCCAATCGAGGCTGATAAAAGGGGCGAGTAGCGTGCTGTTTACATCGTAATCGTAATGCTTACCTTGCGGCACTGTGGCGACTAAAAACGCCGAACCTTGGGTTGGCTCGTCTTGATATTGGAGAAAGTCAGCACGGGTGTATTCGCTATCGAGTCCTAAGTTCAGCGTTAATGAAGCTGAGTAATCGTGTTGCCAAAGTGATTGAATGCCAAAGCCATTTTGGCTGTTTTCTTCAAGTGGTGTGCCCGGTAAAAAGTGCTTAAAAAAGGTCATACTTTGATTACGCACATACGGGGTAATGGTGAGCGTATCTTGTGCGGTTTGCCATTGTGCTTTTGACCAAAGCCGAAACGAACGGGCTGTTCTAAATGCATCAGGATCAAAGTTTTGCTGGGCTATTTCATCATCTTTATAGCTTTCAAAGCCTTCAATAAAGCCTGCGGTTTGTTGATCTAAGTGGCTGTAACTCAGCCCTGTAGTAACAGACAATTTATCACTTGTATAGCGATGACGCACGTTGAGCTTTTCTTGAACGACGCTTTCATCATCACGGTAACCGCTATCGCGAGTAACACTGGCATTGATGCCAACCCCTTGATTGCCTAAATCTTTACCGCTTCTCAGTTTTAAACGGCTGTAACCGTACGAGCCTAAATCAACGCCGAGCAAATGTTCATCATAAGTGGTATCAGGGGTGATCACATTAATAACCCCATGTACGGCGTTGGAGCCGTAAAGGGCAGAGCCTGGGCCTTTTAATACTTCAACCCGCTCGGCCATTTCAGTGTGTGCTTCAAATAACTCGTTAATATTGCAAAAGCCTGCCGCACGCAGGGGGATGCCGTCTTCAGCGGTGAGTAATCCACCACAGGCACCCGCGCCAGAAAGTACAGGAGAGCGCAGTGCGGGTAAATATTCTTGACCATTACCGTGTTGTACATTGGCACCAGCAACCTGTTTTAACACTTGTTCAATATGAGTCGGGGCAATTAAATCTAGCTGCTCTTTAGTGATACTGCTTATTACTAAAGGTAGCGGATCAGCGTTAACTTCTGAGCGTGACGCGGTGGTAGTAATGCGTTCAATAGCTGTATTTTTTTGCTGACTTAATGCATGAGTACTGATAAGTAACAATGGGATTGCAACGAGTGAACGCATTATTTTCCTAATGAATTTAATTATTTAACAAGTATAAAGTAGCAATTTTAATACTTGGAAGCAATTAATACAGGTTGAGTTGCTGGGTAAGTTGGCATTGCTTTACAAACTCCTCATCGTGGCTTACCAATATAAAGCTGCCAGTAAAATCAGCAAGATTTTGTGCAAGTTGCTGCTTGTTATCAAGATCCAAATGGTTATCGGGTTCATCTAGTAATAATAAATAGTCCCCCGCATTTTGCGCGGCAATTAACATGGCTAATTGCATTTTCTCGCCGCCGCTAAGTTGACTAATTGGCCGATATACATCATCGCCCTTGAAACCAATATTCGCTAGTAGATGGCGGATTGTTTGTAGCTCTAGAGCACAATGTACCTCTAGTGCTTTGACTAAGCTGTCAGTGGCGGTTAAAAATGAGCAGTGCTGGTCAATATAAAGCACCTTGCTGTTTAGATGAATTACCGTTGCTACGGATGACTTTGCAGATTCATTGATCATCCTCAGTAGCGTTGATTTACCCGAGCCATTTGGCCCTGCAATATGTAATTTATCGCCACTGTTTATTTGTAAGGTCACAGACTGGTTACTGCTAGCAAAAGGCAAGCAAAGCTTATCAATAAACAGCAAACGTTTATTTCTGCTGGGTTGGCTGAACTTTAACTTTCGTTCAATGCTGTTCGGCAGTTGCTGTTGCAGTGTTTGCCGTTTTTCGGCTAAGGCGTTTAGCTTCGCTGATGCTAAACGCTCGCTAGCACCTTTATTGGCTTGGGCACTGTTTTTCTTAAAATCTAACATCACTTTAGGTTGGCTGGCGCTGCTGCGATGTTTATTGCCTTGCGCCGCTCTTTGCTGCGCTTTTTCATGGTTTAGCTGGGTTTGTTGTTGGTGTTTTTTTTGCTCTTTTGCTAGGTGAGCAATTTGTTTAGTTAGCGCCGTTTGTTGCAGTGCTTTTTGCTGGCAAAAATGCTGGTAGTTACCGGTCTCGTAATGGATACCGAGACTGTTTAACTCAATGATAGCGTCGCAGTGATCAAGTAATTGGCGATCATGACTAACAATCACTATTTGCCCTGCAAAGGTATGCAATTGCGTTATTAACCATTGCTTTGCTGTTTGGTCTAAATGATTACTTGGCTCATCTAAAATCAGTAAATCAGGCTGTGCTTGCAGGGCACAATAAAGCGTTAAGCACCGCTGTTGGCCGGGGCTCAAATGGCTTATTGGGGTAGTCAGTGGTGCTTCAATAGCTAGGCTCAACAACTGTTGTTGATAATTTTGCTCACATAACCAATCGTCGCCGATTAGCGCAAAATCTGCCTCAGCAATGCTCCCGTGCGTAATACGTGCAAGCGCTGCCAGCTTTTTATCTATACCCAATAATTGGGCGATAGTGCTGGCTGAGCTTTGTAAAGAGTGATCACTTAATTGCTGTTGTGATACGGCTAAACGAGTGCCCGTAAATTCAACATGGCCCGAACTGGCTTGCTGTTGATTTGCCAATATGCTCACCAATATTGATTTTCCGCTGCCATTAGCACCGATGATCGCGGTGAGCTTTTCGGGGATTGAAAAATTAAGCTGGTTAAATTGTACATGGCCATCAGGGTGTTGATAGCTTAAATTATGAATGTGTAATGACTGCATAATGCCTCTGGAGTAAGCAGGGCATGGCGCGCAAAGCAATTAAGATTAACTAGGTATCGTTAAGTATATTGCTAGAAATATGACGAATTTTGCGCCCACTAACCCTGTAAATTCAAATAAATAAAACGAATTTCAACAGGTGTTAGTTATTCATCAATGCGCAAACTCCAATAAGGTAAGTGAGTTAATAATATACGAATGTGTTGTGTTTTGTCAGCTGGTTTTTATTATTTTGTGTTTACATCACTTTGTTCGGATTATGGGATAAAGCTAACTAATTGTTTGTTAAAACACAAAGCTGTAAGTACTCACTATCTTTACATTCTTTACAATTACTTTCATCTTTGATTCAGGCTAACTTGATAGGCTTTAGTCAAACGCAGCACTATTGCAGGAAGTAACTATGAATAAATTAATCCCCCTATCTTTGGCTGTGCTTGGTTTGAGTTTATTGCCGTTAGAAGTCAGTGCCAAGCATGAGCGTGAACATGAGCGTTATGAACATCGCCATGAACATAAAAAACACAGCAAAAAGCATCATAAAAAATATTATAAACACCGTCGTAAACATCACGATACGGTTTATTACCGTGAACTTCCGCCAGGTTTGTATAAAAAGGTGGCTCGTGGGCGCGGCTTACCACCCGGTTGGTACAAAAAATATCACCGTGGCGATCGTCTTGATAGAGATATTTATCGCCGTGGCCGAGCGATTGAGCGCCATGACCGTAAGGGTCTAATTTTATTGGAAGTTGATGATAGGTTAATTCATCTTGTTCACGATACCCGAGAAATTCTCTCGATTGTCAGCCGCCATCATTAAAAATAGCTATTAAGTACTGAGTTATTTACCTTAATTCATAACATGTTGATGAATTATTGCTACTCTTAAAATGAATCATCGAGGGAGAAAAACAATGAAAGCACTTCTTTCTATTG
>NZ_DRGM01000192.1 GCF_011050055.1 Pseudoalteromonas prydzensis
CAAATTATGTGATCTATTTTAGTTACCCCAAGCTTTTATGCACTTTTTATACAGACCCTGTGGAAAACTTCTTAAATATAAGGATCCTAGCAGATCCCGCAAAACTATCTATTACCGCCACTCTATTATAAGTGCGATTATGGTTGACTTTAAGGCACTTCATCGATAATATCTCGCGCTCGCAATGGCACCTGTGCCAGGATCGCGACCTGCATAGGATGTTTTAACCTTTAACCGATCGGATGGAATTGTTATGAAAAGAACTTTTCAACCTAGCGTTTTAAAACGCAAACGTGCACACGGTTTCCGTGCTCGCATGGCAACTGTAAATGGCCGTAAAGTATTAGCTCGTCGCCGCGCTAAAGGCCGCAAAGTTCTTTCTGCTTAATATATAAGTGGAAGACTTTAACTTTGGCAGGGAGTTACGTCTGTTAACTCCCTCGCATTACTCTCGCATCTTTAATGAACCCGCTCGGGCCGCAACTCCTTTCTTTACCTTATTAGCAAAACCCAATGACCAAGCAAAACCTCGCTTAGGACTCACTGTCGCTAAAAAACGGGTTAAAAAAGCTTGCCAACGAAACCGTATTAAACGTCTTGCTCGCGAAAGTTTTCGTTTAAACCAACACACTATTGATAATATCGATATTGTGCTGATGGTTAAAAGTGGTATCGATGAACAGTCAAATGAAGAGCTAACCAAACAACTCACTAAATTGTGGCGTAAAATTAACGAACGCTGTAAACCTGGTGCACCAAAACCACCGCCGTTTAAAAAACGTCCCAACAAATCGGCTAAATCCAATAAACAGAGCCAATAGCAATAGAATTATAGGGTTAATTAAGGTATCTTTAGCTCACCTTTTAATCATGCATTTAAAATTCCATTTTGGGCGTTTAAATTCATGGTACCCATTCACTAAATATTACGCAGAGGCTTGAACACCATGAGGTTACTTAGACCACTTGTTGCTTTTCCTAAGCGTTGTTTAGTGTTATTAATTCGTGGTTATCAAAAGTGGCTTAGTCCACTGTTAGGTCCGCATTGTCGCTTTAATCCAACCTGCTCCAGTTATGCTATTCAAGCAATTAATTTGCATGGATCTGTAAAAGGGAGTTGGTTAGCGGTTAAACGCATATTAAAATGCCATCCTTTACATTCAGGTGGGGATGACCCCGTACCTGAAAAATTAACCCATATTAACCACCAACACGAGAAATAAGAGCTGTTATGGAATCGCAACGCACGTTTTTATTCATCGGCTTGATGCTTGTATCGTTTTTATTGTTCCAAGAGTGGAATAGTGACTACAACGCACCAAAAGTCGATCCTAGTGCCAACACACAAACACTACAAACTAATTCCCCTGACTCTGATGATTATGTTCCATCATCAACTGACGGTGAGTTACCAACTGCAGCAACAACCGCGAAACGTTCGGTTATTGAAATTACCACTGACGTATTCAAAGTTAAAATTGACACCCGTGGTGGTGATATTGTTGAAGCCGACTTACTGCAATACGAAGAAGTAAAAGGTAAAGAAACACCATTTATGCTTTTAGGTGAGTTTGATGGTAATCAATACTTCTCGCAAAGTGGTTTAATTGGTTTAAATGGTCCAGATGCAGCAGCTAACGGGCGCCCAATTTATAGCACTGAGCAAAAGAGCTTCACCCTAAATGGTGATGAGTTACGCGTACCGCTTACATTCACTGATAGCAAAGGTGTTCGTTTTACTAAAACGTATGTATTCAAAAAAGGCCTATACGATGTTGCCTTAGAATACACAGTAAACAACACCACAGCCGAGCCAATTCAAGTACAGTTATACACGCAAATTAAGCGCACAGTACAAGAAAAAGGCAGTTTAGTTGATCAAAATTACTTAGGTGCGGCTTACGGCTCAAGCGATGAAAAGTACGAAAAATACAGCTTTTCTGACATGGCTGACAAAAACCTCAGTATTAATACCCAAGGTGGTTATGTTGCCTTTATTCAACACTACTTTGTAAGTGCTTGGGTACCTGTACAGGAACAGCAAAACACCCTTTACAGCTTAATTGCTAAAGGCAATGCAGCAATCATAGGTGCTAAGGGTGAGCCGGTAAATATTCAAGCTAACCAACAAGCAACGATTGGCGCAACTTACTACATGGGCCCGAAAGAGTCTGATAAACTTGCCGCGATTCATCACAACCTAGACTTAACTGTCGACTACGGCTGGTTATGGTTTATCTCACAACCATTATTTGAACTACTTAAGTTTTTATACTCAGGTGAAGGTTCGTTCTTCGGATTATTTGATATAAACATTGGGGGCCTTGGCAACTGGGGTCTGGCGATTATTGCCATTACTATTATTGTTAAATCATTAATGTACCCACTAACTAAAGCACAATACACGTCAATGGCGAAGATGCGTGCTTTACAGCCTAAAATGGCTGCATTAAAAGAAAAGTTTGGTGATGACCGTCAAAAATTCGGCCAAGCGACTATGGAAATGTACCGCAAAGAGAAAGTAAACCCAATGGGTGGCTGCTTCCCTATTCTGTTACAAATGCCAATCTTCTTAGCGCTATTTTATGTATTCTTAGAATCAACAGAGCTGCGCCATGCAGAGTTTTTCTTATGGTTAACTGAC
Organism: Pseudoalteromonas prydzensis; assembly: GCF_011050055.1. Lineage (GTDB taxonomy): Bacteria > Pseudomonadota > Gammaproteobacteria > Enterobacterales > Alteromonadaceae > Pseudoalteromonas > Pseudoalteromonas prydzensis_A. Next base: position 2,645 of record NZ_DRGM01000192.1, read on the forward strand.
TTATCTGCGAAAGACCCATACTACGTACTACCCATCTTATTTGGTGCCAGTATGTTTGTGACGCAAAAGCTACAACCAATGACGGTAACCGATCCTATGCAACAAAAGATGATGACCTTTATGCCGGTTATCTTCTCAGTGTTCTTCTTATGGTTCCCATCTGGCCTAGTACTTTACTGGCTAGTATCAAACCTTATCTCTATCGCACAGATGCTGATCATCTATCGCGGTATGGAAAAGAAAGGAATAAAAGTAAGGGGCTAATTTGCTCAATTACTTCAATTAAGGCGACTTCGGTCGCCTTTTTTATTGGCTGTTTTTAGCCACAGCTATTCGCTACAAATAACGGCATAGGTTACAATACGCACATATCGTTATTCATAAAGTTGGTAAATTACTAGCATGATCAATCAAGACACAATTGCAGCACAAGCAACCGCCCCTGGTCGTGGTGGCGTTGGTATTATTCGCGTTTCTGGCAGTTTAGTAAAAACCGTTGCCGAGCAGATTATTGGTCGCTGCCCTAAGGTGCGTTACGCCGATTATGTGCCATTTAACAGTCTTGCTGGCGAGCAACTTGATCAAGGTATTGCTATTTATTTTGCTGGGCCAAACTCCTTCACTGGCGAAGATGTACTTGAACTACAAGGCCACGGCGGTCCTGTGGTACTGGATATGCTACTTAAAGAAATTAGCCAAATTGACGGTGTGCGCTTAGCCAAACCTGGCGAGTTTTCTGAGCGCGCCTTTATGAACGACAAAATGGACTTAACCCAAGCAGAAGCCATTGCTGACTTAATTAATGCTACCAGTGAGCAAGCCGCTAAAAGCGCCTTACAATCACTGCAGGGCGAGTTTTCTAAGCACATTGATACCTTAGTTGAAAAAGTCATTCACTTACGTATGTACGTTGAAGCCGCCATTGATTTCCCCGATGAAGAAATCGATTTTCTATCTGACGGTAAAGTCGCCGGTGACTTAAATGCCATTATCACCCAGCTAAGCAATGTGACCAATCAAGCAAAACAAGGCAGCATTATGCGTGAAGGTATGCGCGTGGTGATTGCAGGTCGCCCTAATGCCGGTAAATCAAGTTTACTTAACGCGCTAGCAGGTAGAGAAGCCGCCATTGTTACTGAAATTGCCGGCACCACCCGTGATGTACTACGAGAACATATTCACATTGATGGCATGCCGCTACATATTATCGATACTGCAGGTCTACGGGAAAGCCCAGACCGCGTTGAGCAAATAGGCATTGAACGCGCCTGGGATGAAATAAATCAAGCCGATCGCGTACTCTTTATGCTTGATGGTACAGATACCAAAGACACCGACCCGCATGCTATTTGGCCAGAGTTTATGGCCAAGCTACCGCAAGGTATGGGGGTCACTGTGATCCGTAATAAAGCCGATTTATCGGGTGATGAAGTCGGCATGAGTGAAAACCAGCAATACCCAGTGATCAGCTTAAGCGCTAAAAATGCTGATGGTATAGAGTTAGTTCGTACTCACTTAAAGGCATGTATTGGTTTTCAAGGTGCTACCGAAGGAGGCTTTATGGCCCGTCGTCGTCACCTAGATGCACTCGATAGCGCAGCTCATCATTTACAAACTGGCAAAGACCAATTAGAGATGCATATTGCCGGTGAGATCCTCGCTGAAGAACTACGTTTAACACAAAACTACTTAAACGAGATCACCGGTGAATTTACCTCTGACGATCTACTAGGCAAAATCTTCAGCTCATTTTGTATCGGGAAATAATTAAAAAATTAAGAGTGCTTATATAAGCACTCTTAATTCCTTTCAAAAACCAGCATGTTCTTAGCTCTATTCAATAAAAAAATATATATACACCGTTATTTTATAGCCAGCCTTGACCAACCGCTCTAAATATCAGCAGCTATCACTGTCTTTTTGGTTTTTACAACGAGCTTAAAATTTACGTTCAGTGCCGAATTTGGCCAGCGTAGTCACCGTAATTTTTTTATAGTCATAATGAAATTCACTTTAGAGATCATTATGAATAAATACCAAACCTTTCATCAATTACATACGCAAGATCAACCGTTTATACTCCCAAATGCATGGGATCCACTTAGTGCTCGATTATTAGCACAAGCAGGCTTTTGTGCTATCGCAACAACCAGCTGGGGAATGGCGCAAGCACGGGGTCAAGAAGATGGCGAACAATGCTCATTTGAGGAGTTTCTAAACCAGCTAAAACCAATCATAAATGCCGTTAATATTGCTATTTCGATCGATATTGAATCTGGCTACAGTAATGACGTAAACACCATTTGCCAGCATGTTTTAGCCGTGGCTGAATTAGGTGTTGTCGGTATTAATATTGAAGATTCAGATAAAGTAACGGGAAGATTACGACCTCAAGAACAGCAAGTAGCGATCCTAACAGCCATTAAAAACACATTAAACAGGCATGGTTTTTCGCAATTATTTATTAATGCGCGAACAGATTGCTTCCTGCAAACAGCTCAAATTGACCCGACAATAACCAGAGCTTTGGCTTACCAAGCAGCTGGCGCTGATGGTATTTTCATTCCTGGATTAACGGATCTAGCTGCGATCCAGCAAATAACAACTTCACTTAATGTGCCACTTAATATAATGGCTGACGACTCTGTAAGCAATTCTCGCATGTTATTTGCGCAAGGTGTACAGCGATTTTCGCTTGGTAATACCCTGTTTGATGCCACAAAAAGCTTTATTTTAACGGCTGGCTGTACCTTTAAATGCACAAAAAATTGCGATCATTTATTCTAACAATGGTTTTTCAAAGCTAATTAAACAAAATTAAAATCGAGATTAGTGGCATAAATAACAGCATATTTGAAAATTGATCTATGCGAGCCCAAATTGTTATCCACAATTTGGGCTTTTTTGCTCATTTTTCACAAAACGATCGATAATAAACACGCTATTTGTTAGATCAAACTAGCTAAGCAGTACAATAAACCCGCTAAATCGTCGTTTATTGCTGTTTATTTTCCAATCTGCACCCTTTTTAAAATAATTTTTAACTTTCTGAAAATTAATTTACAGCAAAAAAGATCGTTATCAACAGGCGATCTATCCACATTCTGATCAGCCGTTTTAAAATTCTTAATGAAACGAAATTTCACCGCTCATAAAACATAAAATCAATAACTTAGTATAACAAAAATAAGATCTTATACTTTTACTACCCAGCTTTCCCACTTTTTATCAACAGCTTGATCAGAAGATTACATATTGGAATACTTTATTTTATTTATATATATCAATAAATTACAACATTAAAATAAAAAACATCAAAAATTGTACCTTAAATACTTATACAAACTTCCATTCAAGGCTTTACTGCAGAGTAAACTCAGTTATCATAAGCCCATAAGTAAGCAGTTGTGTGATCAAATAGAATTATGAACTCCGTTAATATCATTATAGGTAGCCAAATGGGATCTGCTGAGTATGTGGGTGAGCAACTTGCGGAGCAGTTAGTTACTCAAGGGATCACTGCCGAAGTTCATGATCAACCTAACTTTTCACAGATTGACCAAGAAAATACTATCTGGTTATTGTGTACTTCTACTTATGGTGCTGGCGATTACCCTGAAAACCTTTTATCCTTCATTGAAGATCTTAATCAAGTTAATGATTTAAAAGGATTAAAGTTTAGTGTTATTGGTTTGGGTGACACCAGTTATGATACCTATAATCTAGCAGGCCGTAATCTAGAACAACTATTAGTAAGTAAAGGCGCGCACTGTATAGCAGATCGCTTAGAATTGAATATTCTTGATGAAGAATTGCCTGAAGAAACCGCATTAGCCTGGTTACCAAGCTGGATCGAGCAAATAAAGCGCATTTAGTTAAGATCACAAATTAGATCCAAATTAAAAGTTACCCACAATTTACTGAGTATTTAGATCTGATTGTGGATAACCTATGATCTAACTGCGTTTTAAAGGTATCTTATCCATTGGATAAGATCTGATCCAACACCCCCTGTGTATAAAGAGCCTTTTTGATCAGAGCTTATAATCAGTTAGATCCGATCATATTAACACCTTTAGATCCGATCTAACTTTATGTTTTAATAAGTGAATTAAACCTTATCAACAGAAATGCTGTTCAGTAGTAGTAACAGTAATAAAAGATCTCTTTAAAAGATCCTTTATATTATTAGAGATCATTTACTTAGATCTTGCCGATAGTTTAATCATTTATCTTCTGACAATTTATAGGTAGAATACGCTCCCCCTTGGAAGTTTGCTGGTTGATTTAAGTAGGATCCCGAAATGATTTTTCACGAAAATTTTGATGTTATTGTTGTTGGTGGTGGACATGCAGGTACAGAAGCTGCGTTAGCTGCTGCACGTATGGGTATGAATACGCTACTGCTGACTCATAATATGGATACCCTTGGTCAAATGTCATGTAATCCAGCAATTGGTGGGATTGGCAAAGGTCATTTAGTCAAAGAAATTGATGCACTTGGTGGTGCAATGGCTCAAGCGATCGATAAAGGTGGTATCCAGTTCCGTACTTTAAATTCTTCAAAAGGCCCAGCTGTACGAGCGACTCGTGCGCAAGCTGATCGCGCATTATATAAAGCGGCTATTCAAGATATTTTACAACATCAAGATAACCTAAAGATCTTTCAACAATCGTGTGATGATCTGATTGTAGAAAATAATAAAGTAACCGGTGTTGTAACCCAAATGGGACTGCGTTTTAGCGCACCTTCTGTGGTATTAACCGTAGGCACTTTCCTTGGTGGACAGATCCATATTGGTTTAGAAAATTTTAAAGGCGGTCGTGCTGGTGATCCACCTTCAATTGCTTTAGCAAATCGTTTACGTGAATTACCATTTCGCGTTGATCGCTTAAAAACGGGCACGCCACCACGTATTGATGCACGCACTGTTGATTTTAGTAAAATGCAAGAACAGCCAGGTGATGCACCAACACCGGTATTTTCATTTATGGGTAAACAAGCCGATCACCCGCAACAGATTGCTTGTTATATCACTTACACCAATGAAAAAACCCATGAAGTAATCCGTAACAATTTACACCGCTCTCCTATGTACTCTGGTGTAATTGAAGGTATTGGCCCGCGTTATTGCCCTTCAATTGAAGATAAAATTGTTCGCTTTGCCGATAAAGACAAGCATCAAATTTTTGTTGAGCCTGAAGGTTTAACTTCTTATGAACTCTACCCTAATGGTATATCAACGAGCTTACCGTTTGATGTGCAATTAGAGATAGTGCAATCGATCACTGGTTTTGAAAATGCACATATTTGTCGTCCAGGCTACGCTATCGAGTATGATTTCTTTGATCCACGCGATCTTAAAAAGTCGTTAGAAACCAAGTTTATCGACGGCTTATTCTTTGCAGGCCAAATAAATGGTACTACTGGCTATGAAGAAGCCGGTGCGCAAGGTCTTATTGCTGGTATGAATGCGGCGTTGCAAGTACAAGGTAAAGAAGCTTGGACACCACGTCGTGATGAAGCTTATGTAGGTGTGTTAATTGATGATCTTACAACGCTAGGTACTAAAGAACCGTACCGTATGTTCACTAGCCGTGCTGAATATCGCTTATTATTACGCGAAGACAATGCTGATATCCGTTTAACAGCCAAAGGCCGTGAATTAGGTTTAGTAAATGATGAGCGTTGGCAGGCATTTAATGACAAAATGGACATTATAGCCAAAGAATCACAACGTATTAAAGACGTTTGGATCCATAAAGATCATGCTGTTATTGAGCAAGTGAATAGCTTACTTAAAACACCATTAACGCGTGAAGCTAGTTTAGAAGAATTATTACGTCGTCCTGAGATCCGTTATAACGATCTAATGGCGATCGATGGCTTAGGATCTGAGTTTGATCACGCTGCTGCATTAGAGCAGGTTGAGATCCATACTAAGTACGCAGGTTACATTGCTCGTCAACAAGATGAGATCAATAAACAGCTTCGTCATGAGTTGACTATTCTACCGAAAGACTATGATTATTCGATTGTTTCAGGTTTATCAAATGAAGTAGTCGCAAAACTAACTGAGGCGCGTCCTGATACGATAGGCCAAGCATCGCGTATTTCAGGTATCACGCCTGCGGCGATTTCGCTATTATTAGTGTATCTGAAGAAGCAAGGCTTGCTGCGCAAAATTGCGTAGCCATTAAGGAATACTGTGTTACAGCAACAATTAACCACTTTGTTAGCGCAAACTGATATTGCGCTAACCGAAAAACAACAGCAACAACTCGTTCAATATGTTGAATTACTTAATAAATGGAACAAAGCTTATAATTTAACCTCAGTGCGTTTACCTGAGGATATGATGATTAAGCATATTATGGATAGCCTAGTGGTTGCCCCTTACCTACCCGGTCATCATTATATTGATGTTGGAACAGGTCCAGGGCTGCCTGGTATTGTGTTAGCTATTGCATTACCAGACACACAATTTGTTTTACTAGATAGCTTAGGCAAGCGAGTGCGTTTTTTAATGCAAGTAAAACATGAGCTAGGCCTTAAAAATGTAACCCCAGTGCAGTCTAGAGTTGAAGATTATCAACCAAGTGTTAAATTAGATGGTGTATTAAGTCGCGCATTTGCATCTTTACAAGATATGGTTGACTGGTGTTCGCACTTGATTGATCATTCAGGTAAATTTATTGCTTTAAAAGGCGTGTTTCCAAGTGAGGAGCTAGAATCATTACCTGCGGGTATTAAATTCGAGCAAAAAATCTCCTTGGAAGTGCCTAAGTTAGATGCTCAAAGGCATTTAATTATTTTATCTAAAGACTAGGGATCAGAGACACTGTGGCAAAAGTCATCGCATTAGCAAATCAAAAAGGTGGTGTGGGTAAAACTACCACCGCTGTAAATCTCGCTGCGTCTATGGCTGCAACCAAACGCAAAGTGCTGTTAATTGATCTTGATCCGCAAGGTAATGCGACTATGGGCAGTGGCGTAGATAAGTATGGTGACGTGCCAACTATTTACGACTTACTCATTGAAGATAAACCTATAGATGACGTTATCATCAAAGAAACGTCAGGCGAATACCATATGATTGCTGCCAACGGTGATGTAACCGCAGCAGAAGTCAAACTCATGGAACTCTATGCCCGTGAAGTGCGGTTACGTAACGCGCTTGAAAAAATTCAGGACCAGTACGAATTTATTTTTATCGACTGCCCTCCTTCACTGAATATGTTAACAGTGAACGCCATGGCAGCCGCCGACTCTATTTTAGTGCCTATGCAATGCGAGTATTATGCTCTAGAAGGCTTGACCGCATTAATGGACACTATTACCCAATTAGCCAAGTTAGTTAATCCAAAACTACAGATTGAAGGGATTTTACGTACTATGTACGATCCGCGTAATCGTTTGGCCAATGATGTATCTGAGCAGCTTAAACAGCATTTTGGCGATAAAGTATACCGCACCGTGATCCCACGTAATGTACGTTTAGCAGAAGCGCCCAGTTTTGGTGCACCA
>NZ_DRGM01000193.1 GCF_011050055.1 Pseudoalteromonas prydzensis
GCTCGATGAACCAAGCACCTGCATTGTGGCGTGTGTTTGCGTATTCGGGGCCTGGATTAGCCAGGCCCACAAGCATTTGAATAGAATTCAAGGTGCAAACCTTAAAAATTATTCTGCAGCTTCGTCTTCAACTGGCGCAGCTTTGTTAGCTTTGATAGTTACGATAGACTGGTCGTGATCAGCACCTTTCGCTAAATCAACAGATGAAACACCTGCAGGAAGTTTAACGTCAGAGATGTGGATTGAGTCACCAGCAACTAGGCCAGCTACGTTAACTTCTACGAATTCAGGTAGTGACTTAGGAAGACACGTGATTTCGATTTCTGTTAATTGGTGAACAACAGTGTTACCCGCTTTAGTTACCGCTTCTTCACCGATGAAGTGAACTGGCACTTTAGTGTTAAGTTTGTGAGTAGCGTCTACACGTTGGAAATCAAGGTGAGTGATTTTAGGCTTGAACGGGTGACGTTGGATATCTTTAAGGATAGCTTCAACTTTTTCACCAGCGATATCAAGAGTAAGAATGTGAGTGTAGAAACCTTCACTTTCTTGTGCTTTGATGATGTCTTTGTGTTCAAAAGTAAGTGATGCAGCTTCTTTGTCAGCACCGTAAAGGATCGCAGGGATTTTATCTTCACGACGTAGGCGGCGGCTCGCACCTGTACCCGTAGCTGTGCGTAATTCTGCATTAAATGTATATGTTTCGTTAGACATAATGTCTCCAATAAATAAATAGTGTAGGGCCTTTGCGACCAAGGTCCCTAGCCAAAAGGCGCGCTATCATACCACCACCACCAATTAAAAGAAACACAGCACATAAAAAAAGCGCCAATGAGGCGCTTTATTCTGTCAGGGTGTTTTTAACTAAATAGTTTTAGTGTTCAAACATCGCTGAAATAGATTCTTCGTTGCTAATACGGCGAATTGTTTCCGCTAGCATGTCTGCAAGTGTTAACACTTTAATTTTATCAATTGCTTTTAATTCAGCAGACAGTGGAATTGAGTCAGTTACAATCACTTCATCAATTACTGAGTTACGAATGTTTTCAAGTGCTTTACCAGAAAGTACAGGGTGAGTTGCGTATGCAAATACACGCTTAGCACCATGTTCTTTAAGTGCTTCCGCTGCTTTACATAAGGTACCGCCAGTGTCGATCATATCATCAACGATAATACAGTCACGACCTTCGACATCACCAATGATGTGCATTACTTGAGAAACATTTGCTTGTGGGCGACGTTTATCAATGATAGCAAGATCGGTGTCGTTTAATAATTTAGCAATAGCACGGGCACGTACTACGCCGCCGATATCTGGTGATACAACAACAACATCATCAAACTGACGCTCTTTCATATCTTCAAGTAGCACAGGGCTACCGAATACGTTATCAACTGGTACATCAAAGAAGCCTTGGATTTGCTCAGCGTGTAAATCAACCGTTAGAACACGGTCAACACCTACACTTGATAAGAAATCGGCAACTACTTTTGCTGTGATTGGTACACGGGCAGAACGTACTCGACGGTCTTGACGCGCATAACCAAAATAAGGAATGACGGCTGTTATACGACCTGCAGATGCACGACGTAAGGCATCAACCATAACGATTAACTCCATTAAGTTATCGTTAGTAGGAGCACAGGTTGATTGCACAATAAAAACGTCCGAGCCACGAACATTTTCATTAATTTGAACACTGATCTCACCGTCGCTAAAACGGCCAACAACAGCATCGCCAACTTCAATATATAAACGTTTTGCAACTTTTTGAGCTAACTCAGGTGTTGCGTTACCAGCGAAGAGCTTCATGTCAGGCACGGTAGGGTTCCTCAGGCACTGAATTTTTGGACTAATAAGCGATACATTAAGCATAGCTTATTAACTTAAACTTTATTTACTTGTACGTTACTTCATTGCTTAAATGAATAGCGTTCAACTGCGTATGGGCAGGAGAGATATTAACGCTGCTGGCAATAAAACCGTCCCAGTTATGGGGGAGATTTTCAAGAACATGTTGCGCTTCTTTTTGCGTGGCAAATTCAACAAAACAGCATGAACCTGTGCCAGTCATCTTCGACGGAGCGTATTTTAGCAACCACTGGAGGGTCTTTTCAACCTCAGGGCAGAGCTTTTTAACTAAAGGCTCACAATCGTTGCCTAATGTTTGCTGTTGCCAGTCGCCTTTTAGCTTCGGTGTGTCACGTTTTAAATCGGGATGAGTAAAAATTTTTGCGGTGCTAACATGTTCACTTGGGTGTACCACACAATACCACTTTGACGGTAGCTCAACATCGAGCAACTTCTCGCCAATGCCTTGAGCTAGGGCGCTTTTGCCGTTAATGAATACAGGCACATCAGCACCAAGTTGCACGCCAAGTTGTGCTAATTCTTGCAAGGATAATTGACAGTGCCATAATTTATTCAGTGCTAAAAGTGTACTTGCGGCATCGGAAGAGCCACCGCCAACACCGCCTCCCATGGGCAATATTTTAGTTAAATTTATTTTTGCACCAAAAGCTGAATTACTGTGTTTTTGTAATAAAACAGCCGCTTTATAGATCAAATTATCTTGAAGTGGAATATCGAAGGTGTCGCCAGTGACTTCAATCGCTGTAGTTTCACTCACACTAAAAGTGAGTTGGTCGCCGTAATTTAAAAATGTAAATAAGGTTTCCAGTTCATGATAGCCATCTTCACGACGGCCATTTATATGTAAAAATAAATTCAGTTTTGCTGGAGCTAATAACGAAAAAGAAGTCATAGTGTGCTTAGTCATGTTAGTCAAAGTGCCACTCATAGAGTTGAATTTTTATTTTAATATCGCGGTGTTTTAATGTGAGTTTTTTAGGCAGCCAAAAGCCTGCATATTGTTGATAGTCAGCGTAGTTTATTTGCCATTTAGCGCCATTTGCTGCATGCCACGTTACACTCTTAGCTCGGCTAAGTTCATCTACTTGTAAACTAGCATCGTCAACAGTACCTTTTAACCAGTCATCGGCATTGTCCATTGGGATAGTAAAACCAGTGAGTCGGGCAAGTAAACGCGATGCATTTATATCATGATAAACCTCATCATCGTATTCAAGCTCAGCACCGTGACTATTTTGTGTTAATGCCAAAACACGGGTACCAATAAAGCTAGTTAGAATGAGTTGGTTTAATTCATCCTTTTGTTGCCAATTTAAGTTTGCTGATTGGCGTTCATCAGGACTAATAAAAGCCAGTTTTCCTGCTACTTGCCAGTTACTTTGTTGTGATAATTGCGACTTCCAATCGTCATAAAGGGCAGTTTGTGGCCGAATTTGCTGTGCGCAGCCACTTAAAAATAAAAAAAATATGAGTAAAATCAAATATAGTCGAATCAAATGTCGTTCCTTACTTTCCATATTCCGCTGATTTTTGGTAAAATTATCGTCTTTCGAGCACGGCTTAGCAATATTTGGCACATATGACCATAGTAGCACTTGGTATTAATCATAAAACCGCATCTGTAGAATTACGCGAAAAGGTTGCCTTTTCGCCTGAGCAATTGTCAGAAGCATTACAGCAACTGAGTGATCATGATCAGTTTAATGAAGCGGTTATTGTGTCAACCTGTAACCGTACAGAAATCTATTGTAGCCTTGCTCAGCAAAATTCCCAAATACTGTTGCAATGGTTAGCTAGTTTCCATGGTTTGGATGAATATGAACTGAGCAGTAATGTATATTGCCACCAAGATAACGACGCGATTAATCATTTAATGCGTGTATCGTGCGGACTCGACTCATTGGTGCTCGGTGAACCGCAAATACTGGGTCAAATTAAGCAGGCTTATAATAGTGCTAAAAATCACAACTCAGTAAGTGTGGTGTTTGATCGGTTATTTCAAAAAACCTTTTCGGTAGCAAAACAAGTTAGAACGGAAACCGATATAGGCGCCAGTGCCGTATCAGTTGCTTATGCTGCGGTTAATTTAGCCAAACATATATATGGCAAGTTAGATAAAACCAAAGTGCTATTAATTGGTGCTGGCGAAACAATTGAGCTGGTAGCTAAGCATTTATATCAAAATGATCCACAACAGATCACCGTGGCGAATCGCACCATCGAGCGTGCGCGTTTACTGGCAGAAGATGTTAATGCCGACGTTATTGCGTTAGCACAGTTGCCAGAACGTTTGCATCAAGCCGATATAGTCATTAGTTCGACTGCCAGCACTTTGCCGATTATTGGTAAAGGGGTGGTTGAACAAGCGCTAAAACAGCGCCGTAATAAGCCCATGTTATTTATTGATATTGCTGTACCGCGTGATATTGAGAGCCAAGTGGGTGAATTAGATGCTGCCTATTTGTATTCGGTAGATGACTTACAGGCAATAGTAAGCGAAAATATCGCCTCAAGAGAACAAGCTGCCGATGAAGCGCAAGTGATCATTACTCAGCGCTGTGCGGAATTTGCGATGTGGATGCGTTCACTCGACTCTGTCGATTTAATTCGCAGTTACCGCCAAGATGTACATGATATAAAATCTGAACTGGTTGATAAGGCGATAAGCCAATTAAATACCGGTAAAGATGCAGAACAAATTATTTTAGAGCTGGCCAACAAATTAACCAACCGCCTGATGCACGCGCCTACCCGTGCAATTCAAGACGCGGCAAAAAAAGGTGAAGTTGCCCAGTTAAGCCAATTAAAGAAAATGTTAGGTATTGATCAGGAATAGCAGTTACATGAAAGAGTCCGTATATCGTAAGTTAGAAACCTTAGTAGAGCGTTACGAAGAAGTGCAAGCGCTGCTAAGTGATCCGTCAGTTATTAGCGACCAAAATCGTTTTCGTGCGCTTTCAAAAGAATATTCTGAGCTGGAAGAAATCGTTAAAGCGTTTTTGGGCTATCAAGAAACACAAGGTGATGTAGCTGCTGCAGAAGAGATGCTCAAGGATTCAGACCCTGATATGCGCGAAATGGCGCAAGAAGAATATAAAGAAGCGAAAGCGCAAATTCAAGTAATTGAAGAGCAAATACAAGTGTTAATGCTGCCAAAAGATCCGCGTGATAACAACAATGTATTTGTTGAAGTACGTGCCGGAACGGGCGGTGATGAAGCCGCTATTTTTGCCGGCGATCTGTTCCGCATGTACACTCGTTATGCCGAAACTAAAAAATGGAAAGTAGAAGTTGTCAGCACCAACGAAGGTGAACACGGTGGTTACAAAGAAGTGATTGCTAACATCAGTGGTGAAGGTGTGTATGGACAATTAAAGTTTGAATCTGGTGTGCACCGCGTGCAACGTGTTCCAGAGACTGAATCACAAGGGCGCGTACATACGTCAGCCTGTACCGTTGCGGTGATGGCTGAAGTGCCAGAAGCGGAAGCGATTCAGATTAATGCGGCAGATTTAAAAGTTGATACTTTTCGTGCATCCGGCGCCGGTGGTCAGCACGTAAATAAAACCGATTCAGCTATTCGCCTTACCCATATACCGACCGGGGTTGTGGTTGAATGTCAGGATCAACGCTCGCAACATAAAAACCGCGCTAAAGCGATGTCAGTATTAGCGGCACGTTTACAACAAGCTGAAGATGAAAAACGCCACGCTGCAGAGGCATCAGAGCGTCGTAACTTAGTGGGCAGTGGTGATCGTTCAGAGCGCATACGTACTTATAACTATCCGCAAGGGCGTATTACCGATCATCGAATTAATCTAACGCTTTATCGTTTAAATGAAGTGGTTGCAGGTGATTTAGGCTGTGTTGTTGAACCGCTGATGCAAGAATACCAAGCTGATTTATTAGCCGCAATGGGTGATGAATAATCGTGACAGACACGGTTGAATCAGCAATAAAACGGGCTACTTTGCTATTGCAAAGTAGCACCGACAGTGCCAAGTTGGACGCGCAAGTTTTATTACTTGATGTGTTACAAAAACCGCATAGTTATTTATTTAGTTGGCCTGAAAAACAGCTCAGTGCAGCGCAGCAGCAGCAATTTGATGAACATTGTCAGCGCCGTTTAAATGGTGAACCCGTTGCTCATATTACCGGTTTAAGGGAGTTTTGGAGCCTGCCTTTACAAGTTAACTCAAGCACCTTAATACCCCGCCCTGATACCGAAACACTGGTAGAACATGCCCTTGGTTTAGCTTTACCTGCGACTGCCAAAGTGCTTGATTTAGGCACCGGCACGGGGGCGATAGCCCTTGCGCTTGCCAGCGAAATGCCAAATTGGCAAATAACCGCTGTTGATAGAGTGGCTGATGCAGTTGCACTGGCGAATACCAATAAGCAGCGCTTAGGTTTTACTAATGTGAACTTTGTGCAAAGTGATTGGTTTAGTGAAGTGGCTACACAACAGTTTGATTTAATTGTTAGCAACCCGCCCTATATTGAACACGACGATATTCATTTAAGCCAAGGCGATGTACGTTTTGAGCCGCTATCGGCATTAGTGGCCGATGATGACGGTATGGCCGATATAAAGTATATTATTAGCCAAGCGCGCGATTTTTTAACCCCCAATGGCATGCTTTTAATAGAGCATGGCTATCAACAAAGTACTAAAGTGCATAGTTTTTTTGCAGAAATGGCGTATACAAATATACTTACAGTTAAAGATTTAGCAAATAACGATCGTGTAACGCTCGCACAGTGGCCTGGATAACGATAACAAGCACAGTGCGAGAGCAGCATAACCGCCTTTGAGGACTCAGTATGATGGATGATTTTTTGTTTTCGGACGAACCGCAAGAAGAGATTTGTGAAGTAATAAAGGGCACATGGAAAGTTATTATTGTTGATGATGAACCAGAAGTTCATGCTGTTACTAAACTTGCATTAAGTGATTTTGAGTTTCAAGATAAGCGTTTAGAGTTTATCAGCGCATACTCAGGTGCTGAGGCAAAAATACAAATAGATAAAAACCCAGATGCTGCCATTGTACTGCTTGATGTGGTGATGGAAACCGACGATGCAGGCTTAAAAGTCGCGCAGTATATTCGTGAAGTTGCTAAAAATAATCATATTCGTATTATCCTTCGTACAGGCCAACCAGGCCAAGCTCCAGAGCGCCAAGTTATCGTTAATTACGATATTAATGACTATAAATCAAAAACTGAACTGACCGCGCAAAAGTTATTTACGGTAGTGATGTCGAGTCTGCGCTCTTATCGCGATATTTTATCAATTGAACAGTCTCGCCAAGGGCTTGAAAAAATAATTAAAGCCTCTCGTGATATTTTCTCTGCTCATTCTCTTGATCACTTTATTGAAGGTGTAATGCAGCAATTAACTTCGTTGCTAGGTACGGTCGATCAAGCTATGTACGCAACGAGCTTAGTGGCAGGCAACCCGCAAGATAATCAACACAAATTGGTGGTTTTTTCCGGGCGAGGCGATTTTGAACGCAGTGAAGGCAAAGCAATTGAAGAAGTACTGAATACCGAGCAGCTATTAGCGTGTCAACAAGCGCTCAGAGATAAAACCATTGTCTATAAAGATAATTACCTGTTTGCATACTGTTGCAGTGAACATAACCATAATTCAATGCTGTTTATTTCCGGAATTCCTAAATACCTAACAGACACGCAGCGCCATTTAATTGAGATATTTTCGCAAAATGTACAACTGGCGTATGAAAATGTGCAATTACAATCGGAAATTGAAGCAACTCAGCAAGAGCTGGTGTTTCGTTTAAGCGAAGCACTTGAGCAGCGCTCTACTGAAACCGGAAACCATGTGAAACGGGTTTCGCATATATGCCATACTTTAGCGCTAGCTTATGGCTTATCAAAACGTGAAGCCGAACTAGTCCGTTTAGCATCGCCATTGCACGATGTTGGTAAAGTGGGCATTCCAGATGCTATTTTGAATAAACCAGCAAAATTGAGCGCAGAAGAATGGGAAGTGATGAAAACCCACACCCAAAAAGGCTTCCTCATATTAAAAGGCTCGCGCCGCGAAATTGTTAATGCGGGGGCGGAGATTGCACGTGATCATCATGAAAAATGGGATGGCACGGGTTACCCACATGGACTTAAAGGGCTTGATATTCATGTGTTTGGGCGTATTGTTGCGCTTGCTGATGTTTATGATGCACTACGCCATAAACGTTGTTATAAAGATGCGTGGACAGTTGATGATGTTGTTAATGAAATCAACCAGCAAAAGGGCAAGCACTTTGAGCCTAAACTAGTCGATGTATTTAATGATCATCTTGAAGAGCTGGAACAAATATTGACGCGTTTTCCAGATTAATATAAAAACCGTTTTTTAACATTAAAAGAGTAGTTAGGGGCATATGGATTATTTAGCAGTAAAACACACACACATGGCAATTGCAGTTTTAAGCATTGTTTTATTTTATGTACGTTCATTTTCTCGTCTTGGTAGTGGCGCCATCGCTAAAAATAAATTGGTATTTATTGGCAGTCATGCAACCGATACCTTGTTACTTATTTCAGCTATTACCTTAATGGCGATGGCTAAAATGAACCCGTTAGAGCAAATGTGGTTACTTGAAAAAATTATTTTCGTGGTGGCTTATATCGCACTCGGTATTATTGCCAGTAAACAACAAAAAGCTAGCATCAAAGTACTGTTTTTAGTTGTCACAACCGCGGTCATAGCGTTAATTGGTAAATTGGCTGTCACTAAAACTGCTTTATTTCTTTAAAGTAGTGACTGTGCAACGGGGATTTTTTACCTTTGCACAGTAAACTTAGCTACGGCGTTGGTAACTGCCCTAAAAACTAGGTAAACTAGTCGTTCATTTTCTATTTAAGATGTTGCCGTATAAATGACCACCCCTTGGTTTGAAGATCAAAATGAACCCTATCAAGATGAGGCTTTTGACACATTCGTTCCCCAAGCGTTGTATCGTTGTATCAGCGCAGAAGCGAAGTGGGATCCACACGCCGATTTAAGTGATAGCTTTGCCACCTTAAACGACTTTGAAACGCAAGTCAGCGCACTGTGCCAACAACACGCAGATATTCACGAACGCTTTGATGCGTTAGTTGATATGTTTTTTACGACGTGGTTATTTAGCGTATCTAGCCTGAAAGTACCCGAATATACCCTCAATAGTTTTAGCTATATGTTAAGTATGCGCAGTGGCTCAGAAACCACTTTGGCAATTTTACTATGCCACTTACTTAACCACGCTGATTTTGATGCCAACGTGACGATTAATAATAGCGAAATAAATGTCCATGTTGCCATCAGCGATGAAGAAGGCTATTTGTTGGAGCCAAGCTCTGGTCAACAAAGTTGGTATATCATTCCTGAAAACGCCAGTGAAGAAAATGGCGATGAGCAAGAGCCACTGGAGCTTATTTTTGACGAAGAAGTGTATAAGCTTTACTTAGCGCAACAAAAGTGGGCCTTCATTACCAGCAACAAGTTTGGTCATGCTTTGAGCTGTGTTGAGATGTTGATGGAGTTAATAGGCGATGACCCGTACGAAAGGCGCGACCGAGGCTATTTACTTAACCAACTAGATTGTCCGAAAATGGCTCGTGACGATTTACAGTTTTTTATCGATGAGTGCCCAGATGATCCTGCTATTGAAATTATCCAGCATCAACTAGAAGAACTTGAAGATAATCACAAGACTCACCATTAACTTTTAAGGAATTTATATGGCTGACGCCCATACGGCTCTGATCACCAATGACGCGGTTGTCTTTGGTTTATTAGCAGTAATATTAGGCTTTATTTTTAAAACATCGACCAGTCAAAATAGTGCACTGAAAAAGTTTTACAAATATGTCCCAGCATTATTACTGTGCTATTTTTTACCTTCACTACTGAATACGTTTGGCATTGTTGATGGTCACTCATCCAATGTGTATTTTGTCGCATCACGATATTTACTGCCAGCGTGCTTAATTCTACTAACCATTAGTATTGATTTAAAAGCTATTATTAACCTTGGCCCGAAAGCATTGATTATGTTTTTAACCGGTACAGTGGGTATTGTGATTGGTGGCCCATTGGCTATTTTGATCATGAGCGCGGTGTATCCAGAAGCCGTTGGCGGTCACGGCCCTGATGCCGTATGGCGTGGTATGACAACCATCGCAGGTAGCTGGATCGGCGGTGGTGCAAACCAAGCGTCGATGAAAGAAATGTTTGAAGTGGGTGGTGATATATTCTCAGCTATGGTCACGGTAGATGTGATCGTCGCCAATTTATGGATGGCTGTATTGCTATTAATGGCTGCCAATCATAAAGCCATTGACGCAAAAACCGGTGCCGACACCAGCGCGATTGAAGAGTTGAAAAGCCGTGTTGAGAAGTATCAGGCCGAGCATGCACGGATGCCAACAATGAATGATTATATTATGATCATTGCCATCGCGTTTGGTATTACTGGACTTGCACACTTTTGTGCCGATTTCTTAGGGCCTTACTTTGGCGCTAATTTCCCATGGGCACAAGAATACAGTTTAAACAGTAAATTCTTTTGGTTGATCGTTATCTCGACGACGATTGGTATTGCATTGTCGTTTACTAAAGTGCGCCATATTGAAGCCTTTGGTGCATCGAAGGTCGCTTCTTGCTTTTTATATATTTTGGTTGCCTCAATTGGTCTACATATGAATATCACCGCGATAGTCGAATCGCCAATGTATTTTGTTATCGGCTTAATTTGGATGCTAACCCATGCTAGCTTAATGCTCATTGTTGCTAAAATTATTAAAGCGCCATTATTTTATATGGCCGTCGGTTCGCAAGCGAATGTCGGCGGCGCTGCATCGGCACCTGTGGTGGCGTCAGCATTTCATCCATCGTTGGCACCGGTTGGCGTGTTACTAGCCGTACTCGGCTATGGGGTGGGTACTTATATGGCTTATATTTGTGGATTAATGATGCAAGCAGTTGCACCTTAAGGAATGAAAAATGAATAACCAACTGATTAAGATTAATAACATTGAATTGGCAAACGAAAAACCGTTTGTATTGTTCGGTGGCATGAATGTTTTAGAATCACGCGATCTAGCAATGCGTATCGCTGAGCATTATGTTGAAGTGACCACTAAGCTTAATATTCCTTATGTATTTAAAGCCTCGTTTGATAAAGCAAACCGTTCATCAATCAACTCATACCGTGGACCTGGTATGGAAGAAGGATTAAGAATTTTTGAAGAAATCAAAAAAACCTTCAATGTGCCTTTGATCACTGATGTTCATGAACCACATCAAGCAGCACCGGTAGCAGAAATTGTTGATGTAATTCAATTACCCGCCTTTTTAGCGCGCCAAACTGATTTAGTGGTTGCGATGGCGAAGACTGGCGCGATTATTAATGTTAAAAAACCACAGTTTTTAGCCCCGCACGAAATGCGCCATATCATTACTAAATTTGATGAAGCAGGTAATGACAATATTATCCTGTGTGAGCGCGGTTCAAGTTTTGGTTATAACAACTTAGTGGTTGATATGCTCGGTATGGATGATATGAAAGCAATGGCGCCGGTTATTTTTGATGCCACTCATGCATTACAACGCCCAGGCGGACGTGCCGATTCTGCCGATGGTCGGCGTGCACAAGCCGCTGAACTTGCTCGCAGCGGCATGGCATTAGGTATTGCAGGTTTATTTATTGAAGCGCATCCAAACCCTAATGAAGCTAAATGTGATGGCCCATGTGCACTGGCACTAAGTAAGCTGGAAGGCTATTTAAGCCAAATGAAAGCCGTGGATGATTTGATCAAGAGCTTTGGTCCACTGGATACCAGCGCCAGCGACTTGTAATCGCAAAGCGTGATAAGAAAAGCGACTTAGGTCGCTTTTTTTATGTCTTGAATATACACTTCCTTGGCATATGTATATAATCTTATCCATAAAAAAAACTAATTCTAAGTTTGATCACTATGTCTCGACGTGTTCCGCCACTAAACGCATTAAAAGCATTCGAAGCTGCTGCCCGCCATTTGAGTTTTACTAAAGCGGCGGAAGAATTGTATGTCACGCAGGCGGCGGTGAGCCATCAAATTAAAACCTTAGAAGAGCACCTTGGTTTAAAGCTATTCCTACGTAAAAATCGTTCATTATTACTGACCGAAGAAGGCCAAGGTTACTTTTTAGATATTAAAGAAATATTTACCCAGCTTATTGATGCCACCGAAAAGCTCTTAGCACGTGGCGCGAAAGGCTCGTTAACAGTAAGCCTAACGCCAAGCTTTGCTATTCAATGGTTAGTACCACGATTGAGCTTATTTAACGAACTACACCCTGAAATTGATGTGCGGATAAAAGCCCAAGATCAAGACGAAAACTCACTCACTGATGATGTTGATGTCGCTATTTATTATGGCCGTGGTCATTGGAGTGGCGTGCAAACCCATAAACTGCATACCGAATACTTAGTGCCCTTGTGTAGCCCTATGTTATTAACTGGGCCAAAGCCTCTGGATCAGCCTAGTGATTTGGCTAACCATACTTTACTGCACGATACTACCCGCAAGAACTGGAAAACCTGGATGAAAACCGCGGGTGTACGTAACGTGCAAGTAAACCAAGGGCCAATATTTAGCCACTCATCTATGGTGTTACAAGCTGCGGTGCATGGTCAAGGAGTTGCCATTGGTAATAGCGTGCTTGCTAAACCTGATATTGACGCTGGACGTTTAGTTATTCCGTTCAATCATAGTTTAGAAAGTAAAAATGCCTATTATTTAGTGAGCCGTGAAACGCAATCTGAATTAGGTAAAATAGTGTCGTTTAAGCAGTGGATGTTAAGCCTCGTTGAGCAAGAACAAGAGTATTAATATGATTGAATGGATCAAAAGTAAGTCACCTGCTAAAGCTCAGTTTATTTTTGCCCATGGCGCCGGAGCAGGTAGTGACTCTGAATTTATGCAACAGATGGCGCAATTAATAGCAGCGCACGATATTGATGTTGGCTTGTTTGATTTTGAATATATGCAAATCGCCAAGCAAACCAACAAGCGCAGGCCTCCAGATCGGGCGCCTAAACTGTTGGATTATTTTGCGCATATATTAACCTTTACACAGCCTAATCTGCCGCTGTTTATTGGCGGCAAGTCAATGGGCGGGCGGATGGCATCAATGCTTGTCAGTGAAGAGCGAGTAACAATGTCGACAATTTCAGGCGTATTGGCATTTGGCTATCCATTTCATCCACCAGGTAAGCCTGACAAGTTACGCATTGATCACTTTGGCAACATAGCATGCCCGTTTATGGTGCTTCAGGGGGAGCGCGATACGTTTGGCACTCGTGATGAATTAACTCAGATGCAACTTGATAAGCGTCCTGATTTTGTCTGGCTGGCTGATGGCGATCATTCCTTAAAGCCGCGTAAACGCAGTGGTTTTACAGAGTTAGGTAATGTGCAAACTGCCGCTGAGCATGCAGCAGGTTTTATCAAGCAGCATATCTAAAAGCATCTTTTATAGGAAAAAATCATGATTAAACTATTTTTAATGGCTGGCAGTTTATTTTGTATGCTCTCTGTGGTGTTGGGCGCATTTGCGGCCCATGGCTTAAAAAGCCGAGTGTCTGAATACGCGATAGGCGTATTTAAAACCGCAGCAGAATATCAAATGGTGCATGGCCTTGCGCTAATTGCGATTGCCATTTTAATCAAATGGGGAATTAACTTAACTTGGGCTGGTTGGTTTATTATTGCCGGTATTTTGCTGTTTAGCGGTAGTTTATATTTATTAGCAATCACAGGTTATAAGTGGCTAGGGCCAATTACGCCACTTGGCGGGGTCTGTTTTATCATCGGTTGGGTGATTTTATTGGTGCAAGTGGCACGCTTCAAATTTTAATAGAGAATATCGCGCGGGTGCGCAATTAAAGGGTTTTTATGTCAAGTGTAGTGATTTACTGTCGTAGTGGGTTTGAAAATGATGCCGCTGCAGAAATAACATTTCATGCCGCAGAGCAGGGCTTTGCAGGCTATGTAAAAGCAAAACCTAATACCGGCTACGTTATCTATGAATGCTTTGCAGCGCAGCACAGCGATGAAATTATTAAAAAAGTCGATTTCAAAAATATGGTGTTTGCTCGTCAGTGGTTTGCCGGCACTTTACTTGAAAACATGCCAGTTGAAGATAGAGTTGGCGAAATCGTAACAGCAGCAGTCGATTTCCCGCTTTGCTCAGAGCTACGGGTAGAAACCCCTGATACCAACGAAGGCAAAGAGCTATTAACGTTCTGCAAAAAAATCTCTACTCCGCTTAAAAAAGCGTTAGAGAAACAAAACACAGTGCTACGTGAACCGAAAGCTAATCGCCCTGTTATGCACATCATGTTTTTAACCAACAACACCGCCTATGTTGGGCATTCATATAGCTATAATAACTCGCCATTTTTTATGGGCATATTACGACTAAGAATGCCAAGTGATGCACCGAGTCGCTCGACATTAAAATTAGATGAAGCGTTTAACGTATTTATTCCTGAAAAAGATCAAGAAAGCCGCGTACAAGCCGGTATGCGCAGTGTTGACTTAGGTGCCTGCCCAGGAGGCTGGACATATCAACTAGTGCGTCGTGGCATGTTTGTCAGTGCTATAGACAACGGCCCAATGAACGATGATTTAATGCAAACAGGCCAAGTTAAGCATTTTCGTGTTGATGGCTTTAAATACCGCCCAGAAAAAAGAAATATTACTTGGCTGGTGTGCGACATGGTGGAAAAACCAACCAAAGTAACCAGTCTTATGATTGATTGGGCGGTCAATGCCTACGCCAAAGAACTTATTTTTAATCTAAAGTTACCGATGAAAAAACGCTTCGACAGCGTGTATGAATGTCTAACGATGATCAAAGAAGAGCTTAATAAATATGGTATCAGCTATGAATTACAAGCTAAGCATCTTTATCACGACAGGGAAGAAGTAACGGTGCATTTGAACGTCACTAAAGTGCCGCAAAGTCTATACAGTTAATCAGCTTGCAGCGCTTAGATCTAACAAGCACAGCTCTGGCTGTGCTTTGTTGTTATGGGGTAAGTAAGCACCAACATAACGTTGCAAGTAACTACACACAACACGTAATATAGAGTTAATGGAGAATCAGTTACGTTGCGGCAGCAATACACTGCAAAATAAAAGGTAAAGATAGATGTATAAGAATCAAAAAGTAATTTTGCGATTGCGCGCTAATATACCCTCGTTTGAGTGTGTTGAAGGCTGCCATGATTGCTGTGGGCCAGTGACAACATCATCTGAAGAAATGTCGCGATTACCAGTAAAAACGGATGCCGAGCATGAAGCGGCATTAAATGAGTTTAATTGCGTACACTTAGGTCCTAAAGGCTGCACAGTATATGATGAGCGGCCATTAATTTGCCGCTTATTTGGTACTACACCAAGAATGCCTTGCCCAAATGACCGCAAGCCAGAACAGCCTGTAGACATTAAAATAGAGCGCGAAGTACACCATTTTATTGCCAATACACGCCAAGTTTTAGTGTAAATAGTGCTGCAAATCGGGACTTAATAATGGCTTATATTGTCGTCCCCTCTGAGCGTTTTATTCGCGGTAGTTAGGGCGGTATTGATCAACCCATAAACGCGTTGCACCGCACACAGCGACGGGCATAACAATTAAATTCACGATAGGAATGGCTGTAAGTAACAACACTGCTAAGCCGAATCCATACGACAGCGTTTGTTTTTGTTTTAAGTCTTCTTTCATTTCTTTAAAGCAAATTTTGTGATTATCAAACGGATAATCTTTGTATTGCACTGCATACATCCAACAGGTAAACATCACCCATAACACTTGGCCGATAACAGGTAATATCCACAGTAAGATAAAAAAGCCAATGGCACGTGGCAGGTAATAGCACAACTTTGTCCACTCTCGGCCAAGCATTCGTGGCACATCTTTCACTATCTCCGCTAAGCCATCATCATTAACCGTTTGGCCCGTTAAGTGCAGCTCAACTTTTTCGCTAAGTAAGCCATTAAAGGGCGCGGCAATGAAATTAGTGATCACCGAAAACAGCATACTGTAACTAAATAAAATCACTAATACTGCAATCGGCCACATTAGCCACTCCAGCCAACTTAACCAGGTTGGTAATAGCTCATTTAAATAAGCGAAGCCATCGGTAAGCCAGCCATATAAAAAGAATAACGAGCTACCAAAGAGCACGATATTGATTAATAAAGGAATAAATACAAATCGCTTCAAGCCTTTTTGGGTAATTAATTTGAAGCCCGAAAAAAAATATTCCATACCCTGCGTAAATTGCACGTTAAAACCTCAGATCATATCAACATTGCTCACAGTATAAGTTGCTCAGCTTTTTTGAACAGTATTTTTGCGTAACAAAGTGTTTAAAATCCAGCGTGTAACAGCGAGGTCTGAATACATTATTGATTGCCATTGAGGCGCATAAAAGAAAGTGCAGTAAATAATTGTATCAATATTAACGCTGGGCTATGGTTTGTAGATTAATTGATACGAGAGCTGCAATCAGCTCGCCAGGATGCCCCAAATGACTATGAGTAAACGCTATTTTTTGTCGTTGTTATTGGTTCCACTTTTAAGTTACGCCAATACTGATCCTTTACAAAATAAAATGCGCGGTTTAGATGCCGCATTGTTTGATGCTTTTAATCATTGTGATAATCCAGCGCAATTGGCGAAGCACGCTAGTTATTTTGCCAAAGATGTCGAGTTTTACCATGATAATGGTGGGGTGACTTGGGATCGTGATTCCATGATAGCCAATACCAAGAATTTTGCATGTGGTAACTATACGCGGGAGTTGCTCAGCGGCACGTTTGAAGTGTTTACCATTAAAGATTTTGGGGTGATGACCAAAGGAACCCACACATTTTGTCAAGATGGCGGCAATAAATGTGAAGGTAAAGCCGATTTTGTGATGCTTTGGCATGACTTAGGCGACAAATTAGAAATTACCCGAGTATTGAGTTATGGGCACCGTAGCAATATGGATAATAAATAACGGAGCTTGCGGTTAAACTTCGGCTTAGCTTTGTTGTTGCTCTGTGGGTGATGCTGCCATTTAGGTATATACTAACCAGCCTTTTTATATGAGCGTCTGTGATGTCTAAGATTTTTATTATTGGCCTACCAAGAACCGGCACCACCAGTATCAGCGTTGCGTTGTTAGAGATGGGCTTGCTCGTTGCGCATACCGCGTTTACTAAAAAAGCCTTTGAAATGGCTGATGCTATATCTGACGCGCCATGCTTTAGTGATTATAAGCAATTAGATTCGTTATTTCCCAATGCGAAGTTTATTTATTTAAATCGTGACCTTAGGGCGTGGTTGCCATCCATCACTATGCTGCTTGAAAAAATGGCGCCACATCTTGATCTTAAAACTGGGCACTTTAGCCCGGTTCTAAAGCGCAGCTTTCACCAAACCTTTCCCACTATTCATCCACTGAGTGAGCGCGAGTTGGCTGCTTGTTATACTAAACATCAGCAGGCGATATTTAAGTATTTTAAAGGTCGTGATGACTTTTTATCGCTTGATGTGAGCGTGCAGGGCAGCCTGCTAAAGCTAAAACAATTTTTGGGAATGCCGACAGATGGCGATACTGACTTTGCGAAATTAAATGTTGGCCGCAATGTCGCCAACTGGCGTGAGTATAAACACCCCAATAAAGTGAATGCTAACTTGGCTGGCATAGAGCATCGCAAGTTCTTTGATTACTGTTGATTTTTGGCTGATTGAGGCGCTTCACTAGTTGCTGAACTGCGAATGTTGCCACTGCTATAAAAACTGAGCTTAGTGATTAATTCGGGCAGGAGTTGCTCGCTATTATAATCATAAATTTTATTCATTTGTGTTACGTGAAATGCACCTTCAATACGCGAAATATTTTTTAGTGCCCAAGCTTCAACTGAATCTGAGCGAGTAAACTGCTCGGGCATTTTTTCTTTATCATCAAGTAGTGTTTGCCATAATTCGTTTTGGATCTGTGCGGGGGTCCCTGTGAATTGTTCTAGCGCATCGTTTATCCAGCCCATGCCAATGTCGTTATAGGCGTTTAAGATATTGTTATACAATTCACGTCTATTCGAGTCCGAGCTAATATTATCTTGCTGTGCGACAAACTTACCGTTGTCCATTTGGTAATACTGTTTATTCGCTTGGTAATTGGTTTGCTGCGAAAGGTAGTTAAACAAGTTAGGCTCGCCGTCTTTATCAACTTCATTGAGCATCGCTAATACATCATCGTTTTGATGGGTTTTAACTAAGCTCATCATGTCGATAATACCGCTGCTTTGCTCAAGTGTCGTTTCCGATAAGTGGCTATTTAACTGGATAAGTTGGCCTTCGCTAAAGGTTTTTTCCATTAATAAATTGGCATAATCGTTTGCTAATTCATATTTTGCCATGTTGGCCCTGTAGTTTGATTTAAACCAATTTATGTTTTCAGGCATGCTGATCATTACTAATGTTTCATTACCATGCTCATTTTCACCGATTGGCGACACTGGTTTTTTATAATCATTCCCTTGCTGTAATAGCTCACCCATGGTTGCAATTGTACTACTTAGGGCGTCATCTGAGAGTTTGCTCAAAGATGAAATTAATTGCTCACTACTATTTTTGTTTTCCAGGCCAAACTGATGGCGAGAGGTTGTCACAGCAAATTGAGTGAATGCAGCCAGTTCTTCATCACTCATTTTTTGTACGAGCTCAAGCAACTCAGCGGTTGGCTTGAGGTGTTGAAACATGTTTTTCAACTCACCATCTAGGCGATCTACCTGATCTAAAAATGCGTTAATATCATCAGGGTTGGTAAATTCACCGTATTTGTAACTACGTTCAGCAAACGGTTTATTTATGTCTATTGGGCTTGAGCCGATGCCGTATTTTTTCATACCCAAAATGGGATTCAGATTTGGGCTGTAGATGAAATCAATATTGCGGCCACGAAAAGGGTCTGGTGCTAGTTGGCTAATGGGCTGTTCAATAGCGATGACATAATCAGTTATAGCTTCTGAGTCGTTCACTTTTACTGTTGCGCTCGAGGTGCTAGCTGATTTTTCAAGCGTATTATGAGTTATTAATTGTTGGGCTTGTGCAGTGTTTGGTAGTTTCATTGCTATTCCTTTAACGACACTTTAAATATCTATCGACAGTGGGCGGCAAAGCTTGAGGAAATAGCTTATTTATTTAAGGCCATTGCTAGTACTACAGCAGTTAGTTGAGCATTAAAATGTAGCAGTACGACAAAAGTTGTAACAGATATACCCAAACCACCTCAAGATACGAGTTTCAGTTGGAATTAAAAGCGATTTAGGCAAGGCATTGATTGCAAATAATAGTGGTTCTATTGTTAAAATCAATAACGCAGTATCAATCGCTTTTAAACCAACCCGTTGGGCGTTTCA
>NZ_DRGM01000194.1 GCF_011050055.1 Pseudoalteromonas prydzensis
GGTATGAGCGTTGATGATGTGTTTGAACTCACTAAGATTGACCCTTGGTACTTAGTGCAAATTGAAGACATCTTAAAAGACGAAGCGAAAATTAGCGACGTTGGCATGGCCGGCTTAAATGCAGACTTCCTACGTAAATTAAAGCGCAAAGGGTTTGCAGACCCTCGTATCGCTGAGATTGCGGGTGTGTCTGAAGCTGAAATTCGTAAAAAGCGTCATCAATTAAACATCATGCCTGTCTACAAGCGCGTTGATACGTGCGCCGCTGAATTTAGTTCAGACACTGCTTACATGTATTCAACATACGATGAAGAATGTGAAGCAAATCCATCAGATCGTGACAAAATCATGGTTATCGGTGGCGGTCCTAACCGTATCGGCCAAGGTATTGAATTTGACTACTGTTGTGTACACGCAGCGCTTGCACTGCGTGAAGACGGTTACGAGACTATCATGGTTAACTGTAACCCTGAGACAGTGTCTACCGATTACGATACCTCAGACCGTTTATACTTCGAGCCAATTACCCTTGAAGACGTACTTGAAATCGTACGTGTTGAAAAGCCAAAAGGCGTTATCGTGCAATACGGTGGTCAAACACCACTGAAACTTGCCCGTGAACTTGAAGCCAACGGCGTGCCAGTCATTGGAACTTCACCAGATGCAATCGACCGCGCAGAAGACCGTGAGCGTTTCCAACAACTTGTTGAGCGTTTAAACCTGCTTCAGCCTGAAAATGCAACGGTAACGTCAACTGAAGAAGCGATTTTAAAATCAGCTGAAATCGGTTTCCCACTGGTTGTACGTCCGTCGTATGTACTAGGTGGCCGTGCCATGGAAATCGTCTATGACGAGCAAGACCTACGTCGTTACATGACCGAAGCAGTATCAGCATCAAATGAAGCGCCAGTATTACTTGACCGTTTCTTAGATAACGCGATTGAAGTTGACGTTGACGCAATTTGCGACGGCGAGCAAGTGATCATCGGCGGTATTATGGAACACATTGAGCAAGCCGGTGTTCACTCTGGTGACTCTGCCTGTTCATTACCAGCACATTCGTTATCACAAGAAGTGCAAGACGTAATGCGTAAGCAAGTAACTGACATGGCACTTGAGCTTGGCGTAGTTGGTTTGATGAATACTCAGTTTGCTGTTAAAGATGGCAAAGTGTACTTAATCGAAGTAAACCCACGCGCTGCGCGTACTGTACCGTTTGTATCAAAAGCAACCGGTGTCGCACTTGCTAAAGTAGCGGCACGTTGTATGGCGGGTCAATCGCTTGCAAGTCAAGGCATTACTAAAGAAGTAATTCCTCCTTACTACAGCGTGAAAGAAGTGGTACTTCCGTTTGCTAAGTTCCAAGGCGTGGATCCAATCCGTGGCCCTGAAATGCGCTCAACCGGTGAAGTAATGGGTGTGGGCGATACATTCGCTGAAGCCTTTGCAAAAGCACAATTAGGTGCAAGCAACACTTT
The DNA here is from genome assembly GCF_011050055.1 of Pseudoalteromonas prydzensis. Classification (GTDB taxonomy): domain Bacteria; phylum Pseudomonadota; class Gammaproteobacteria; order Enterobacterales; family Alteromonadaceae; genus Pseudoalteromonas; species Pseudoalteromonas prydzensis_A. The sequence continues at coordinate 1,479 of NZ_DRGM01000194.1, forward strand.
ACCACGCGGTGGCCGCGCGTTACTATCTGTGCGTAATAGCGATAAACCACGTATTGTTGAACTAGCTAAAACCATGACTGATCTTGGTTTTGAACTAGATGCAACAGGTGGCACAGCTGCAGCCCTTGAAGATGCTGGAATTGCGGTACGCCGTGTAAACAAAGTATTTGAAGGTCGCCCGCATATTCTTGATAGAATCAAAAATGGCGAGTATAGCTATATCGTTAATACCACCGAAGGTCGCCAAGCGATCGAAGATTCGAAGGTGTTACGTCGTGGTGCACTGCAACACAAGACTAACTATACAACGACGCTTAATGCGGCATTTGCTAACTGTACTGCTAACCAAGCAGACGACCGTAGCAAAGTAACGTCAGTTCAAGAACTACACCTGAGATTGAACTAAGGAAATGTGCCAAGGCCGTTATGCGCGGCCTTGGGATTAAGTGAGAAAAGTATGCAATCAATTCCGATGACAGTTCGTGGCGCTGATTTACTGCGCAAAGAACTTAACGAATTAAAAACAGTTACCCGTCCTAAAATTGTATCCGATATTGCGGTTGCACGTGAACACGGTGACTTAAAAGAAAACGCTGAATATCATGCTGCGCGTGAACAACAGGGTTTTTGTGAAGGCCGCATTCAAGAAATTGAAGCCAAGCTTTCAAATGTACAAATTATTGATGTAACTAAATTACCAAACACCGGTAAAGTTATTTTTGGCACTACGGTAACGATTGTAAATGTTGAAACCGATGCTGAAGTAACCTACCAAATTGTTGGTGATGATGAAGCGGATATTAAAAACCACCGTATTTCGGTTAACTCACCAATCGCTCGCGGTTTAATTGGTAAACAAGCAGACGATGCTGTGATCATTAAAACGCCAAATGGTGATGTTGAATACGAAGTTATTGAAGTGCAGTACATTTAATTACTTTACTCATTTTCACGCTTTTAAAAACCGATGCCAGCATCGGTTTTTTTATGCCTCAAACAACCTCGACATTCTTTAATAAATTGGGTACGTTAAGCTAACGTATTGATAATTTGTAGATGTTGATGACAGCCATTACTTTTCCAGATGCATTAAAAAACGGCGATAAAATCGCCATTTGTGCCTTTTCATCCGGTGTTGATAGCGCCTTCCAGCCACGCCTTGAGCGCGTACTTAGCGGTTTAACACGCCGTGGTTACCAAGTAGTGGAGGGCGAATGTGTAAGGCAACAAAGCAGCCCTGCAAAGCAACGCGCCGACGAGCTGATGGCGTTTTTACTAGATGATAGCATTGCGGCCATTATGCCACCTTGGGGTGGGGAACTTGCCATAGAAGTGCTGCCATACCTGGATTTTAATGCTATTAAACAAGCTCGCCCGAAATGGCTCGTTGGCTTTTCAGACGTTAGCACGCTTGCTTGTGTATTAACCGCACGTTGCGGCTGGGCAACATTACATTGTACCAACTTAATGCAACTGCATCCAAACGAGCAAGATACTCACTGCTTACAAGTATTTAAAACGCTTGAGCTCGAAGCGGGCAGTGAATTTACGCAAACACCCGCGCCGTGTTATCAAGCTGATGCAATTAATTATGGCAAAGTACCTGATGCGCTATTTTCACTCACGCAACCGAGCCAATGGCGTTGTTTAAACGTCAAAGATAGCCGCGAAGTAGAGCTATCTGGACGGTTATTTGGCGGCTGCTTAGACACCCTTGGTTTATTACTGCCATCACCCTTTGTAGCGCTGGATGAATTTAAAAAGCAATTTGCGCCGCATGGACTGGTTTTATACTTAGAAAATGCCGAGCTTAATGGCAATGCATTAACGCGGTTTTTAATTGCGCTGAAATTGAGTGGTATTTTTAGTGATATAAATGGCCTAATTATTGGCAGAAACGGCGCAAGTAATAACCCAGAGCAACAGAGTGATTATTACCAAGCACTTGAGTTATCCCTTGGCGAATGCTTATTTCCGGTTATTATCGACGCTGATATCGGACATGTCGCACCCAATTTATGTTTAGTGAATGGTGCAACAGTAAAAATGCTCGCAACGCTTGAAAACTCTCTGGTGTATGACGCACAAATAACAACGAGTTTAAATTAAAATGAACGTTCATGATTCAAATTAACAGCTCAGAAGACTTTATCCGTTTACGTCGTATCGCGCTTGCGGCTCAAGGGCTATTGAAAAATAGCCCTTTTGGTGATGGGCTAGCGGGGGCAAACAAAGCCATTAGCCATATAGGCTATGTGCAACTTGATAGCATTTCAGTTGTGCAGCGGGCGCATCACCATAGTTTGTATTCAAGAGTTCCTAATTACTCGCCTGATATGCTAGCAAGTATGTTAGAAAACAAAGCCATTTTTGAGTATTGGGCGCATGCAGCGGCTTTTTTGCCCATCGCAGACTTTCGTTTTTCTTTGCTCTATAAACATGCAATAAAAAGCGGGCAAACCCACTGGTATAAAAACAGCGATCGCAAGCTGATGAATGAACTGCTTACACGTATTCGTATTGATGGCCCGTTACGTTCGCGAGATATTAAAAGCAATACTAGCAAAAGTAATGGTTGGTGGGATTGGAAGCCGGCCAAAAAAGCGCTTGAACAATTATACATGGAAGGTGATTTAATGGTGAGCAGCCGTGAAGGCTTCGAAAAAGTGTATGATCTCACTGAACGCGTGCTACCAGTGGATATTAATGTACAGATGCCAAGTTTAGCCGAATTTGCAGTGCATATTTTAGAGCAACAATTGCGGTGTCATGGGCTTGTTTCAATAAAAGGATTAACTTATTTACGACGTAATACCAAGTTAAAAGAAGCAATAAAAACACTCGTAAATACTCGATCACAACAAGGTTTGTTAGAGCAGTTACAATTTAGTAATGGGGAATCGTACTTTTTGCCAACAGGAGCATTTGAGCAACCTCGAGTTCGTGTCAGTGAGCAGCTAAAAATTCTTTCACCTTTCGACAATAGCGTGATCCAGCGAGAGCGCTTAAAGTCACTTTTTCAGTTTAGCTATCAATTAGAATGCTATGTTCCTGAAGCAAAACGCCAATATGGCTACTTTTGCTTACCGCTATTGTTTGGTGATGTATTTATTGGTCGTATGGATTGCAAAGTCCATCGCAAAACAGCCCATTTAGAGATCAAATCGTTGCATTTAGATGCTAATGAATTGGATATTACACGCGTAATCACTGCCTTTGGCGACGCAATCATTAAATTTATAGCATTTCAGCAATGTAATTCAGTGTCACTAACTCAAGTTTACCCGCAACGGCTAACAGCTGTGGTGCAGAACATATTAAAATCATTGCAGTAAAGCCACCGTAACAGTGCGTAAACGCTTAGCTATTACGCACAGGGCAGCCAAATTTAGCGTTATACTTAGATTCTGCTCAGTTAACTGTACACACTTGATTTGTATCTAAAGTTGTTTCACAGGCTTGCTGATCAGTTGATTGCCAATGTTGGATATCAGATTGCGCAGTACAACCAGCATCTTCAATAAGTAACACGTCATCCTCACACAGTAATAGAACGGCGTTTTTATCTTGAATGAAAACTTTTAACTGATAGCCCTCAAAAGGGGCAAGTATTCTTTGACTGCTGTTGATAGCGGCCATTAGCAAGGCTTGCGGATTAGTATAGTTTTGGGAACTGAACTTTAATGTACCATCAACCGCGGCTGAAATATCTTTTAGTTGTGATGCAAGATCAGCCATCTTTTCTGGATCATGGGCATTAGCTAGGTTAGAGCAGCCAACAGATAAAACAATAGCGATGATTAGAGTTAAGTATTTCATTTTAAATATTCCATGCGGTTAAGTTGCCATTTTCGTCTTTACCGTTGTCTAAATTCCAATTACAAATTTGGCTGCATTGTTCATCATTAAAAACGCCGTTAGCAACGATAGATATAAAATACCGTATATTTTCAACCGCTAAATCGAAAATGGCGTCGTAGTGCATTGGCCCGTTTGGGGTACTAAGCTGCTCAATGTAAGTGTAATCAATCTCATCTTGGCGGGGGTAGAGTAGTCCATTGTTTGCCGCAACATGCCTTGCCCATGGAAAAAGCCGATACCCTTCTTCAGCATGATCAACAACCAGTTGAAAGCCTGAGTGCCACACATCAAAGTCAGGAGCTGCTGATAGTGTGTAATCTGGGTGGATATGCGATAAAACATGCTGCCACAGTTGTTTAATATCTTCATCAAGGCAGTTATTTTGGTTGCTACATGAGCCGATATTAAGCCGAACGCGATCAGCAAGGCCAATTTCACCCAAGTTTAACCTTGGCCAAATGTAAGCGTCTTGATTCATTTCACAAGTGCGATGGTCCGTTTGGTTTTGCTCATACGGGCCCACTTTAAGCTCAACCACCGGATGAATGGTGATATCAGCCGCAACATGCGACATATAACCACACAGCCAAGCAAAGCATTTTTCTTGCGCGCGACCTTCAAGCTCTTTGCAATATGTAACAGCCGCTTTAATAGTGTCACCGGTGTTTTGGTAATGCATTAAATCAGCCCATTTATTTTGCTCTGAATTACCTACAGCCAAATAAGGGTAGTCAGGCGATACACAGCCTAACTCAAGGTATTTTTGATTTTGACTTAAGATCAGCTTTGCTTTGGTAGGAATATTCATTCCAAGCAGGGCGTTATTCTCAGTAGCTAAGTTAGCCGCAGTGAGGTGTGCAAATGCACCTGGCATGAGTAAATCCTTCTACTTAGTGGTTTTTGTTAATATATTTGCAATTGATCCAAGTTGCAATGGTTAAGTAATTAGTCAAATAGGCTTATTTTAAAACGCACTGCGTAATTTTAGTTATCAATAAACATAACTTGAGCTTAAATCTATCGAGTTTACAGGCTACTGCCAAGCTCTAAAATGGCTATCTATTTTAGTAGGAGTTTAGTTGCCAAGAAGCGGAGACAAACTAGCTGAGTTGGGCGTAACTCAAGCATATTTTTTAGAGGAATCTGCTTATGGTGAGTGTGGACTCGTTTATTCACAGGGTAAAGGAGTTGATGATAGAGCTAAGAAAGACAGTGAGCGGCACGAGCTAAGCGTACCGCATCAGTTGTTACTCAACGATAAATGTAATGCGTTTATGACTCGAATAAGGAGCTATATCATCTTTTGCATAAACAAGCACTTGATAGTTACCTGTGGAAACTAAAGGCAATATTGCGGTATCACTTGTTTCGTTACCAATAGATGCAACCCTGCCATTTGGCAGTAATACGAGCCATGTGTAGGTAATGGGATCTGTTTCTTTGTCATAGGCGTGTGCTTTGAGTGTTAAATTACTGCCTTTGATTTTATTCCCGAACATCTCAACATCGATAATGATCGGCGCGGAGTTATCGGGATCTTCGACTTTGATTGCGACAAACCTGTTCGTGGTGTTTTCTCCGTCAGAGGCGGCGACTTGTAAAATGTAAAAGCCAGCAACATCGAAGCGTGCTCTAGCGCGGCTACCTGCTTCAGCAATAATACCTGCTTGGCTATTAGCTGGCCTATTAAGCCACTTCCAGTTCAACTCTACTTGCGCGCCCTCAGGATCTTGTACTTCAGCGTAGAATAATTGCTCTGATTGGATAAAGGTATTGAGCAATGGGCTTGGCACGACGTTAAGTGCTGGTGGTGCATTTCGGTCGGTACTAAATGAAATTGCTGTTTTCCCAGCATCGCTCTGTTCTTCTGAGACCGTTATTGTTTTTACTATTGATTCCGTACGGTCACTATTTCTATCTTTGAGTGTAAAACGAACCTTGTATTCACCGGCAACATCTGGAATAAAGAAGGAGATATACGACATAGTATAGGCTAATGTTACCTTGCTGGTAGGAGGAATACTGTCGAAGCTAAACATAGGAGTCGCAAAATTGTATTGCATGCTGTCTTTTGCATCAAGATTAATAAACTCGTTCACTTCAGCGGTTTCAGGTGCGTCAAATGATGCTACGAGCTCTGGTCTATCATCATATACTTCTATCTGTTTGGTTACCGTTTCTGAATAGGCTTTACCATCATGTACCGTTAAGCTGATCGTGAATATGCCATAGTCTCTTCCTTCAAAACCAGCACTTTGTCCTTTAGGGCTGGCGAGAAAGAAGTCTAATGCATTGTTAGCACTGGTAACTTGCCACTTATAATAAATATTATCGCCATCTGGATCTGAGCTATTTTTGCCGCTTAGTGTTACTTGCTTATTTTTACCCACTTTTTCCTCAAAAGGAGTAATAACAGCTGTTGGGGCATGATTTTTTGGCTCAATCGGTTTATCTGAAATGCTCACTGACGCTGTAGCAATAGACTCTTTTGAACCTGACTTAATGATTAGCTGAATTTGATATGTACCAGCTATATCGGCAACAAACTCGCTCATTAGGCTGCTATTATTTGCTATTTTTGCAGAGCTATTCTCAGGCTTTTCAATAATTGACCAATCCACGCTTGAAATGGCAGGAACAGTGCTACTTGTTCCTACTAATCTGACCGTTGAACCGGTGTATACCGATTGGATCGGATTGATTTTAGCTGTAATGGCACCTGAGCCGGTTGAACTATCGGTAGATGTATCTTTATCGCTATCACTGAGATTATTATTTTCTACTTGTGGCTTAGTTGAACTACCGGAACCGCCGCACGCGGTTAGTGTTACCCCAAGAAATAAAGCCAATACTATTAATTTTTTATTCATTTTAATGTCCCTATATTTTATCCTAGCAAACAAAGTACATGCTTTAGAATATTTAATCTAGTTAAAATTTGTTCAGCACAAAGGCCAGCTTGTGCAAATATAGAAGTTAAGTTAAAAGCCCTCAGTAAAAAATTAAAACTGCAATTGTGCAGTCATTTTTGTGCGCGCAATTAAGGTTTAAGAGGATTAATAACTTATTAAATAGAAAAAATGAAAGTAACCTTGTAGTAAAAGATTAACTCTTAATCTAAAAAGTAAATGTGGTGGAACAGCTTTGTTTGTTCAATTAGAGTGGCTGTCTAGTTGTGTGGTTTAACCTAAGTTGATAGTTATTACTCGTGGTTTAATTCGGCGGTTGCTGGCAATCGAATGCTCGCTATGGCGCCTTGATTGTTCACTCTATTGGTAAGAGTGAGTTGGCCGCCGTGTTGCTCGATTATGTTTTGGCATAGCGGCAGTCCAATACCTTGTCCGTCGGGTTTGGTGGTATAAAAAGGAATAAATAGATTTTCCGGATTTTGAATGCCGGTCCCATTATCTGTAAATTCAATAACGACCTGATTAGCTCTCAGGTAAGAGGTGATTGTTAAATGGCATTGATCGGCACTTGCTTGTTTGGCATTGACAATAAGGTTAATAAAAACCTGCTCTAACAAAACAGGATCGGCAACAATAGAGGCAACTTGAAGATTAAGTTCAAACGATAGAGGTTCATTCAGTGACAGCTGTGTTTGAATAAAAGTTTTTAAATCAATTTGTTGTCTATTGATGGTGAGTGGCTTAAATATTTTGCTGTACTGAGCCACAAAAGTATTAAGGTTTTTGCTTCTGTCTACGATAATACTAAGGATTTCCTTGTCATTTTCATCTTTACTGTCTCTTTCTAGTAATTGAGCCAGTGATTGTATCGGCGTTAACGAGTTTTTAATTTCATGACTGAGTACTCTAACCAGCTGTTGCCATGACTCTTTTTGCATTCGCCTCAGTTCTTTACTGATATCGGTAAAGATCAGTAAGGTGTGCTCTCCGAGTTCATCATGGTAGCGACCTGAGCGAATGCTATAGTTGTTGTTCAGCTCGGTTGCATTGAACTTCCAGCCTTGCTCGGTTTTCAATAGCTGTAGATGTGAAGCTGGCATTAAATTAATTAATGACCATTCTTTACCTAACCACAGCGAAAGTGCATTGTTACCATCTTTGATCCGCATGTCACCATCGAGTATCACTATGGGGCTATCTAGTTGCTGAATAAGCGCAAAAGATAGTAAGTTTTGTTTTTTATAGAGTAGGCTTTTTTTTCTCAAGATCTGCGATAAGTCTTCAATTTCTTTAAAAGCCTTTCCCGAAATACCGAGCGAGTAGGGACTAATGCTTTTAACCGAATAATCATTTTCTTTAATGGCATCGAGAGCGGTTAGGAGCTGATGATAAGGCGTGAGCAGCGCTTTTTGAATTTTGAATGTCATTAATACCTGTATTGGTACCAACACTGAAATGACTGACAGCACCAGTAATACAGAGTGGCTTAACAGCCAGATATTACCGGAAATTAGCAGCAGAATGAGCCCGTGCACAAATAGCATCAGCAGGGTAAAGGCTCGCTCCAGGCTGTGAGTTCTCATTTATTTTCCAAAAAATGTTTGGCAACAATATTATACTTTTCCATACGCCGATAAATTGAGCTTTTGCTAATGCCTAACAAGTTGGCTGCTTCGTGGCTTTGCCCTTGGGCTTTCGTAAGCGCCATGGTTAATAGCTTGCGTTCTGCCTGTGCAATGGTCATTAACGGCAGTTGATCGGGTGATGCAATATTACTTTTGGCTTCACCATTTAAGTTGAGATGATCGGCGGTAATACAATCATCGCGATTAAGTAACAGTGCGCGCTCTATAATGTGGCTTAATTCCCGCAAATTACCGGGAAATGAATGCTGTTGCAGTTTATCTAACGCATTGTTTGATAATTCTCGACTGGGTTTGTGATACTTGCGACAGACATTATTGAAAAAATGTTGAGCCAGATAGGGAATATCTTCTTTTCGGTCTTTGAGACTGGGAACATGTAATTCAACGGTATTTAATCTGAAATACAGATCTTGGCGAAAATCGTTATTGGCAATCAGCGTGTTGAAATCTGCATTGGTTGCGCTGATTAATCTGACATTTGCGCGTTTGGTTTTACTGGAACCCACCATTTCAAATTCACCGGATTCGAGAACACGTAATAATTTTGCCTGTTGGCTATGCGGAATATTAGCAATTTCATCCAGAAAAAGTGTTCCGCTATCCGCCATCTCAAAACGGCCGATACGCTCTTTATAGGCATTAGTAAAAGCGCCTTTGGTATGACCAAACATTTCACTTTCAAACAAATTCTCTGCGATCGCTCCCATATTGACACTAATGAGTGGGTTATTTTTCAATAATGAATTCTGATGTATATACCGTGCAATGGTACTCTTGCCGGTGCCATTTTCTCCGGTCAGTAAAATAGTCACGGGGGTGTCCGTCACTTCGTCTAACTGTGCTTTGAACTGCTTCATTGATGCAGAATATGCGATGAGCTGCGGCGTATGTTGAAAGTCATCAATTTGCTGCTTTAAGAGACGGTTTTGCTTTTCTAACCCTTCCACTTTTAATGCTTGTTGGACAATTTGTAGCAACCGCTGATTGTCCCAAGGCTTTTCTATAAAATCAGTTGCCCCGTTTTTGAGCGCTTTGACAACCAAATCCACAAATGACCATGCCGTTATTGCCACCACGGCAATATCGGCATTAATGGCTTTTATTTTTTTAAGGCAATCGATCCCTTCTTCGCCAGACGTTGTGTCTCTGGTGAAGTTCATATCAAGTAAAACAAGGTCGATGTTTTCATTGTGTATGATGGCCAGCCCGTGATCGGGTGAATCAGCTTCTAATACTTGAAAGTTATGCTTAGATAGCAGGTATTTGGCACTAAGACGGATATCAGCTTTATCATCGATAATAAGAACTTTTTGTGTTTTATGCATTTTTTAAGTCTTTGGCTGTATCCCGACCCGACAGGATACAGCAGTTTTCATCAAAATTACTCGTTTCGGAGTGCTTTTGTCGGGTCACTCGTTATTATTTTTCTTACTGGTAATACACAGGCGATGTATGATGATACCACTAACAAAAGTATGGCTACAAAGATATGCAACCAATTAGGCTGAGCTAATAATTGAATTTTATCATTCAAGTAGAAGTATAATAGAGTGCCTAGTAACAGGCTGCAGATAAGCCCTGAAAACAAGGGCGTAAAAGCTTCTTTGAGTACCATTTTGATCAGTTTGTTTTGTTTGGCACCTAATGCGAGACGCACACCTAACTCAAATCGCCTCATTTGCGTTGAATAGTTCAAAACCCCATACACACCCGTACTCGCTAACAATAAGGCGAATACGCCAAATGCGGCCGCCAGCCACTCAGCTAATTTATACTGATATAGAGCCTTGTCTGCGGTACTTGTCAATTCTTGATAATCTAAAATGCGAATATCGGGGCCAAGTTGCCGTACTTGCTCAATAACGGCAATTTTGCTGATGTTTGCGTTTGACTTGAGTTTGAGATTAATGCCCTTAAAGTGCCGGCTCCATGGCTGGTAGATATAGGCGCTATCGTATTTTGTATCTGCAGAGCCATTAAAATGATCTGCTACGACGCCAATAATTTTTGTTGCAAGCCCGGATTTGTTATAAACGAATTCGCCCACAACATCGGTTTTACCAAATAAGCGTATTGCTAACCCTTTACTAACCACCACGACATTGGCATCGTCGATTATTTCTTGCTCGTTGAAACTTCGTCCTTGTAATAGTGGATGTTCAAAAAGATTGAAGTAATTTTCATCGATAGCATTCATACCAAAAATGCCAGCCAGTTGGCGATGCTTGTCATAAATCTGCGTTTGATAATCACCGACACGAAAGGGGGGAACCAAGGAGGTTGATGTTAATTTTATTTCAGGTAACTGGTTGAAATGTTCCCTGAGACGATGCATTAAATTGATTTTTTGTGCTTGTTCAGGGTAGCTGGTACTGGCATCAATTGAAAAACTGATGGTGTGTTCAGTATTAAAACCCAGCGGTTTATTGGTAAATTGAATCGTGGTACTTACCACCACAGCAGTCGCTAATAAAAGCAGCGCTGTTAGTGCGGTTTGCGAGGTTGTCAGTATGTTCCTGACATTTTTTGACACTTGTATACTCGTCCCCTTACCACTGGAATTCAGGTGTTCGATTAACATCTTATAGTTAATTAACCTATTGCCTAAAACAGCTAAAATGGCCGCGAGCAGCAGCGCAATGAACAAGCTGAAAATTATCGAGGTAGCATCTATCCCGAGCTCCTGCACACGAGGTAAGGCTGTTTGTGCAACTTTTTGTGTGAGATTGAGTAGCCCAGTTGCAAGCAATAGTGCATAGCAGGTTGAAGTTAGAGTGAGTAGAGCGCTTTCGATAAAGAGCTTTTTAAAAAGGGCTTTGCTACTCGCTCCAACACTGGCACAAATCGCCAGTATATGTCTTTTTTTGGCGACATGTGAGAAATACAAGTTGATAATATTCACCAATGCAATAAACAATAATGCGACAGCAGCAGCGAAGATCATCAGGGTAATATGATAACTGTCACTCTTGATCTCATCTTCAAGACTGGATAAAGACGCTGCTATTGCAATGTTGGTATCGGCTTGGTTGTTATGAGTTGATGCCAAAGTATCTTTAAACAAACGGCTAAACTGACTTTGTACCTGTAATAGTTGAGTATTATCAGGAACTTTTATCAAGCTGATTAAATTGCTGGTATTGGTACCACCTTGGCCATCAATGATACTTTGATATGCCGCGCTTTTGCTGATTGGCAGATAGATGTCATTCGGCACTTTATTGTAAAAGGGAGAGGGTTCAACGAACTTGTTGTCGACAACACCGACAATGGTGTAAAAATTATCGTCAAATTTAATGTCCTGACCGATAATATCTTGCTGCCCCATAAAGTAAGTTTGCCAGGTGTCATAGCTGATAACGGCTTCTGCTCTGGTATCTTTTAAATCTTTCGCCGGCGAGAACCCTTTTCCCATCAGCATAGGTACCGACAGCAGATCGAACCACTCATAGCTGGTGTATAAGGTATTGAGCCTAGGTTCACTCTTTTGACTAGTAAGAATGCCCCGATCATTATAGGTGATTGCTGATGTTGCGATTTCCGCTTGTTTCTTATAAGACTCAAATTGCACATTTATAATTTGCGAACCAATCCTTTCTTCGCCATTTCGGGTGGTCTTTTGTTTAAGTAAGAATAAATTCTCTGCATTTTTATAGGGCAAGGATTTAAGCAAGATCACATTATTTAGATTAAAAGCTGCAATCAATAGGCTTAATGTTAGGGTTAAAGTAAAAACAAAGGTAAAGGTAAAACCAATGTTGTTTTTAAGGCCAACAGCCGCATGAATAATTTCCTTTTTAAGCTTCATTAATGGCCTCCATTAATGTGGGTTCGGTGATAATTTCGCCATCCAAAAGATGCATATGTTTACTGGCGATTGATGCATATCTTGCATCATGGGTAACCATGCATATTGTTGAACCTTGCTTATTGAGCGTTTTTAACAGGTTCATGACGGCATCACCATTTTTGGAGTCCAGATTACCGGTCGGCTCGTCTACCAATAAAATTGCCGGATTTCCTACCAGTGCTCTTGCAATCGCAATACGTTGTTGTTGACCACCAGAGAGTTGATTCGGTTTATGGGATTGGCGATGAATCATATCCACTTTCGCCAATGCTTCGCCAACCGCTATATCAATCTCACTTTCTGAAGGCTCTGGTTCTCTATAGCGCAGCGGCAAAGCGACATTCTCATAAACACTGAGCTCATCGATCAAGTTAAACGATTGAAATACAAAACCAATCCGTTCATTTCGCACCGTGGCTCTTTCATCTATGTTTAGTCGGCTGACATCATTTCCTTCAATATGATATGAACCGGAAGTCGCGGTATCAAGTAAGCCCAAAATAGCCAACAGTGAAGATTTACCACATCCTGAAGGGCCAGAAATTGAAACAAACTCACCTTGATGAATCGTTAAATCAGTTCCTCTTAGCGCATGAGTTTCTAATTCTTCGGTAATGTAAACTTTGGTAATTCCTTTCAATTGCAAACAAATATTATTATTCATGTTTTTTCCTTTTGCTCTAGTTTGTTAGAGTGACTGTGCCTTGTGCAATATATTTTTGCATATCATTGAGAATAAAAGATTCTTTCTCATGACCACCCGATTTAATTTCGATGTATTTGCCGCTACGAGCGCCAAAGTTGAGTTGGGTTGCGGTGGCGATGTTGCCTTTGAATAATCGAAAGACTTTTTTCTGGGAATATTCTTCGCTGTTCACCGGTGTCTGGAGATAAAGAATATCATTTAGCTCCCCCAAATTTATTTGTGCTTCAATATTAAGGGCAGGGCGGGCATTTTCGGGTAATTGGCCAATTAGTTCCAGCTCGACTTCAATATTCCCCCCTTTTACCACGGGCTCAATTCTGCGCACAGTAGCCTTAGCGACCCCGCCACGCGTATCGACATTAGCCGGCATACCGACTTTCATTCCTTTGATGTCTCGTTGTGGAATTTGTACAACAGCGAGCAATTTTTGAGTGCCGCCAACCAAAGCCAGCTTGTCACCACTTTGCATGTTTTGCCCGAGTTCAACAGGTAAATTTTGCAGCACCCCCTCGATACCTGCTTTAACTTCTAGTTGCTGCTGTCTATCGATTGCCAAAGCTAATAAGCTTTGTTTTTCTTCTAATTTTCCTAGCAGTATTTGTTCTGCTTGCCGATGGAGATCAGCAAGCTGAGTGATACTCTTTTGGGTAAATTTCAAACTGCTTTCGAGCTTTTTGACTTTAATTTCACTCGTTAATAAATCAAATTGTGAAACGACTCCTTGCTCCGCCAGAGGCTTTAAAGCCAGGTACTTTGTTTTGGCCTCTTGAGCATCAAATTGTATATCGGCTAATTTATTCTGGTTTATCATATTCTCTTTTTGGTGTTCAAGTTGCAGCTGTTTTAATGCGACCTGCGCGCTATTTCTGATCTGCTGCGCCTGTAATACTGCCTGATCTATTTCCGGATTAGACATGCGTAAAATAACACTATCCGATTGTACCGTTGCGCCAGGCTTCAACAGGATTTCTTCCACTACAGCTGAAAAGGGCACCGTAATTAGGCGTTTTCGTTCAGATTCCAACACGCCAAACCCCTTGACTTCTAAAGGTAAATTTCCTCTCTTTACCTCGGCAATAGCAAGCGATGACGAATCCACTTTGTGATTTTGGCTCGATTGAAATTTGAATATTATCCAGATCACTAAGAAAATTAAAACGGCTGCTAACAGATAGCGGCGATTTATCGTCTTTTTACTTGATGTGCCACGCTTTATATCCATGTAAATTCTCTTTTTATAAAATACTTAGCATGGTTTAGCAATAAACAAGCCAAGTCTTAACTTGTTGAATTTAATGTATAAAACTGTTTTTAGGTTGTTGTTGTACATATAATTCCCGAAATCGTAAATTTTTTATTTGTGATTCCGAAAAAACATATCTGTTGCGGGCCAAGATACCGTGCTCTCTTGTGTTGCATAATCTTTTGCTCGGTCGGTGTTGGTAGTTGCGGCAGTGCGGCATCTGATTCAGCAACGATTGCTGATTGTAATGCTTGTTCATAAATCAACCATGGCGCTCACTCTTCGGGCTGCCGAAAGGCATACAAATGTATTCCCTATAAGTTTGTGGCAAGGGTCTTTCCTTTCGATAAAGAGTAATCGCAAGCATCATTAGACAAAGCTGCATTGGCAGCCTGTATGGCATACGTTGAATATGCACCGGTTTGTATTTCAACTGAAGACGGCTTTTGTTTAGAGGGGATGGTTACAAGGAGTATTAGGCTACATAAACCTTGTGCTGAGTTTGCAAATATTGGTTAAAAGTTTGGCCTTGTATTGGAACATAAATAGTTATATGTTAAATAAAATTTATTTTCAGTAGTCCATATTTGATAGGCAGTTATGAGTGATAATCGGACATTGATATAGATTCAAAATATAATAGCTAATTAAGAGCTCAAACTGTTGTTTGCCCTTATATTCAAGGAAATGAGCGAAGCGCGTATATTGTTTTACTCAGTTTTGTTTCAAGACAATAAAAACTTAATAATAATATATAGTAACTTGTTAAAACTATATAAAGTAGAAAAATGAGCGTGTCGCTAGAAGAGATATGCGCGATTCGCGTCCTATAATTGAGTTAGGAGCCTAGACTTGCAGTATTTTGATTTATCTGAGCTAAGTAGTAGCTTACTCAAGAAGTTAGGTGTCGAAGACCTAAGAAAAATTCCAGTTCAACCAGAACCAGATGCTAAGTTTCTAAATTGCTTAGATAATGTTACTTCGTACATCGAAAAAAATGGTGGTAGTGTGCAATTCGGCTGGATTTTTTCTTGCTTAGGTAATATTTCAATAAAAATGACAGCTCATGCTGTCGTTAAAACGCCTGACAATTCACTGGTCTGTGTAACACCAAATGAATATCGTACTGGACTATTAAAGTTTGCTCCTGATTGCTCTGTTGAAAATTTCATCCAGAATAATTTTCTACCAACCAAGTTTGTCCCTTTGATTGATGACCAATCATTATCGGAGTACATTGGTATAGAAGCCGAACAAGATAAACTGCGTTTGGATAATCTCGGTATTATTGCTCAGTCTGACTTGGAACAGTTCAAAATGAGAGCCTCATTACTTTATCCAGCAATCTTATCTCTTGCCAAAAAGTACACCGGCAGAAACGACCAGTGCTATTGTGGTTCAGGTAATAAGAGTAAAAAGTGTTGTGGCTAAATCGCTATAACAAACAGCTGCAAGCGACATATTTTACTACGCCGTTTTTGTGCATGTGTCGCGAGCTCCAATTATTGTACAAAACGCTACATAAAATGCGCGCCTGAGCTGGGCGTTGAGGCTGTAAAATTACTCTTTTTTAAGAAAGAAAGGCTGTTTTGTGGGCTCCAAATGCATTAAAAACGCTTAGAGTTAATTACAGGAGCTCGTTTTTTAATTGAATTTGGCTGTTAGAGTTATTCTACAGCCTCGTTATATTACCCTGAGGTTTGGATGTACAAATTAACTATAAGTATTCTTTTCTTACTTTTATCAGCCTGCGCTAATGTTAATCAGCAGTTTTTTGCAATTAACGCTGGTGACTCTAAGCAATCCGTTTTGGATAAAATGGGAGCACCTGACGATCGTCAATTTCAAGGTAAAAACGAAGCATTTCAATATTGCACCACAGGCACAAGCTTTGGTAAAAGCACTTTTAATGTTGTTTGGTTTTATAGTGGTGTTGTAACAGGCGCAAATACTTATACTGTTGCTCATGCTGCCTCATGTATGGGGCATTTTAAGCAAATTAATTGGGAAGATGCGCCGGATGTGACTTTAGAAGTACGCAACCGGTAATATAACAAGAATTTTAAATGGAACATAATTGCTGGCTACGTTTCTCTACACATTCAGCAAAAATTTCTGGCCCCTTATGAGAGGATCCCTCTCAGGGTCCACTCACTCCAGGGTCAAATCTTGACTTCAGAGATTATAATCATTGAATGTTTAGTTATAGCTTTATATCAATAAAATCAATCCAATACATCAATAATTAAAGGTAGGTACGTGCTACTTTAGCTATTTGAAAAATATCATTAAGTATGGCATCACATAATCCGATAAAGCTCTGAAATTAAAAATAACCAGTGAACAGCTAATAAATTGGTTGGTGCTATAAATGTGCGATATTTTTTATTATTAAAATTTAGTTAACCTGAGATCTGGTTAAGCCAACATTAGATTATTACTCTCTAAAATTTCAAGTTCTTGCGATGTTAAATCTAATGACGGCTTTTCCTCTTTTAGGCAATAGGCAATTAATCCACCAAGTAAATTTAGCATAAAGCCATGCATA
>NZ_DRGM01000195.1 GCF_011050055.1 Pseudoalteromonas prydzensis
CTTCTGATGTACACGCAAAGTGAATAAACTCATTGATTGCATGTAGCTCGGCGTTATTCGCTACTTTTTGTTTTAATAAGTACTCAACCGCTTTTACATCGTGGTTAGTGGTACGTTCGATATCTTTTACACGCTGCGCATCGGCTTCGCTGAAGTTATCAACAATCGCGTTAAGTAAAGCATTGGCTTCGTCGCTAAATGCCGGTACTTCTTGGATAGCATCCGCAGCTGCAAGGGCTTGTAACCAACGAACTTCGACTGTTACACGGTATTTTATCAAGCCAAATTCGCTGAAAATACTGCGTAGTTCAGTGGTTTTGCTGCCGTAGCGACCATCTACCGGAGAGATAGCTGTTAACGCTGAAAGCTCCATAATAACTCCTAAATTTTAGTTTTGAACGATAATTAAATATGGTTTTTAGCAATGGCAATGATTTTTCTTTTTGCAAAGAAAAAGTGACGGCGTTTACCGCCCATTTGTCGCCATAATACTGCACTGCGAATACCTGCTAATAACAATGCACGTATTTTGTGTTGTATTAATTGCTGTTTTAATAAATCAGGTTTGCCATAAACCTGAATTCGGTGCCCAAGGGGGCTAAGCACCTTTGAATAAATATCAGCAAGGGCAGCTATCACAGTGTCATCGGTAATGGCAAAGTGATCAAGACGTCGTTTAACATCTTCTATGCTTTTCCCAAGCTCTGCTAAGCTACTTGCTTTGGCGCTTAAAGCGCGTTCAAGTTGCATTAAACCGCCAACGTATTTGACGATTTCTACATCTTTCTTTTCACCAGCACTGAGTTGATTAAGTAAACATTTATAACCATCACGCAGATTTTCAGTGCCTTGATACACATCGCTGGGTGATTCTGGCGATGTTTCTACAATACTGTTTAACAGTTTTTCTAACTCGTAATCGTTACTACTGCCGTACTGGGCAATTTTTTGTACTTGCTTTGCTACTTGGCACATGGCTGCAAGTGCCATGACTTGGTGTTCATTCATTATTTGATCACCGAATCAATAACACCACCACCTAAGCAGACTTCATTGGCATAAAATACCGCTGATTGACCTGGGGTAACGGCTTTTTGTGGCTCATCGAATAACACTCTTGCTAAACCATCCTCACCAACCAGTAATGTACAGTTTATATCTTCTTGGCGATAACGGGTTTTTACTGTGCAGCGAGTGGTGCCTTTTGGCCCAACACGGTCAACCCAGTGTAATTGGTTAGCATTTAAGCCATTGCTGTAAAGGCGCGCGTGATCTTTACCTTGGCCTACAACCAGCACATTGCGTTCTAGATCTTTATCGACCACGTACCAAGGTTCGCCTGAGCCTTCTTTCATGCCACCAATTAGTAAACCTTTACGTTGCCCTAATGTGTGATACATCAAGCCTTCATGCTCACCAACATTATTGCCATCGGTGTCTTCGATAACCCCCGGTTGCGCAGGTAAGAACTTTTGTAAAAAGTCTTTAAATTTACGCTCGCCGATAAAACAAATACCAGTGCTGTCTTTTTTATCGTGAGTAATTAAATCTTGCTCTTCTGCAATGCGACGCACTTCAGGTTTGGCTATATCACCAACCGGGAATAGCGTTTGTGCTATATGCTCATGGCTTAATGTATATAAGAAGTAGCTTTGATCTTTATTATCATCAAGGCCACGACACATAACGTATTTGTCATCACGTAATTCACGACGCACATAATGACCGGTGGCAATAAAGTCAGCACCAAGGGCGGTGGCTGCAAATTCTAAAAAGGCTTTGAATTTGATTTCTTTATTACACATAATGTCTGGATTCGGTGTACGACCTGCTTTATATTCAGCAAGGAAATACTCAAACACGTTATCCCAATATTCTGCGGCAAAATTAACTGTATGCAGCTCAATACCCAGTTTGTCACAGACGGCTTGGGCATCTTTTAAATCATCTGCCGCAGCGCAATATTCATCATTATCGTCTTCTTCCCAGTTCTTCATAAACAAGCCTTCAACTTGATAGCCTTGTTGTTTTAATAGATAAGCTGATACAGAAGAATCAACACCGCCGGACATGCCAACGATGACTTTAATGTGACTATTTTCGCTCATGGATAATTTCGCTTATACAGGTTGCTGTCATTAAACTACTAGCGTTTACACGTATTACAGAGCTAAAGAAAAGACACTCTGACAAATTACGCCGGCTATGAAAGGCCGCGATTATAGCATGTATATAGACGCCCAAGCCACCCAAAATATGAGTTTTGTAAGGAACAACGAGATTGCTAAATGAAGGGGCTGTTAAATTAAAAACAGGTTCATTTTAGCGAGTTAAATAAGAGCTCGCTAAATAATAGCGGTATAAGTTTCAAGGCACCAAAGCTGTGTCTTGAAACTTAAATTTCTAGTCGGCTGCAACTAATCGCTACTCTACACCAATAAAACCGCCGGTTTGATGTGCCCATAAAGCGGCATAAATGCCATTTTTCGCCAGCAGTTCGTCATGACTGCCTTGCTCTACAATACCGCCGTCATCAAGTACTATAAGCCTATCCATTTGCGCGATGGTTGATAGGCGATGAGCAATGGCGATCACGGTTTTGCCTGTCATTAAATCATCAAGACTCGCTTGAATGGCCGCTTCAACTTCAGAGTCAAGTGCGCTGGTTGCTTCATCTAAAATCAGTATCGGGGCATTTTTAAGTAGTACGCGGGCAATGGCGATACGTTGGCGTTGTCCGCCTGAGAGTTTTACACCACGTTCACCAACTTGGGCGGCGAAGCCTTTATTGCCTTTACTGTCTTCAAGGTCGTCGATAAATTCCAGGGCTTTGGCTTGTTTGGCCGCATGCAACATTTCTTCATCGCTGGCGTCGGGTCGGCCATATAAGATATTTTCTTTCACTGTACGATGCAGTAAAGAGGTATCTTGGGTGACCATCGCAATATACTTACGTAAGCTTTCTTGGCTCACTGTTGAGATATCTTGACCATCAATGTTAATACTGCCGCTATCCACATCGTAAAAACGCAGTAATAAATTAACCAGCGTTGATTTACCCGCGCCAGAGCGACCCACTAAACCTATTTTTTCACCGGCTTTAATGTTTAAGTTTAAGCTGTTGATCACCGCTCCACGGTTAGTTTCATTGGCGGCTTTACCATAATTGAAATGCACTTGATTAAAGTCAATTGCACCTGCGCTGACTTGTAAGGTGTTGGCATTGGGTTGATCATCAATTTCAATCGGGTTTGATAAGGTTTTCATGCCATCAGCGACAGTGCCGATGTTTTCAAACAAACCGCTAATTTCCCACATGATCCATTGTGCCATACCATTTAAACGCAGTGCTAAGCTAACCGCAATAGCAATGGCGCCGGCGCTAATGGCGCTTAAAGTCCATAAATACAATGACAGTGCGGCAACGCTAAACACCAAGAAGTAGTTAAGGGTTTGAATGGCAAAGTTTAAACTGGTCACTAAGCGCATTTGCTTATAAACAGGTTGTAAAAATACATCCATACTGTCTTTTGCGTATTGCTCTTCACGTTGGGTGTAGGAAAATAATTTGATAGTCGAAATATTGGTGTAGCTGTCCACTATGCGCCCGGTCATCTCAGAGCGGGCATCAGCTTGTGAACTGGCTACTTTTTTGAGCTTAGGCACGTAGTACATTTGAATCAAAATATACAAAGCTAACCACACCAGTAATGGGAGCATTAACCGCCAGTCAGCTTCTGCAACTAAAAATACCATCGCGCCAAAATAAACCACGATATACATAAGTACATCGAGTAATTTCATCACTGTTTCACGTACCGCAAGGGAGGTTTGCATGACTTTGGTGGCGATACGTCCTGCAAATTCGTTTTGGTAAAAGCTGACACTTTGACGCAGCAGATAACGATGCGCTAGCCAGCGAATTGACATGGGGTAATTACCCAACAAGGCTTGATGCAGTATTGCAGAATGAAAAAACACCACGGTCGGCAATACGACAAGCAGTACGACCGCCATTTTTATGAGTTCAGATTTTTGTTCAATAAATAATGTTTCAGGTGTAGAGGTACTGAGCCAATCAACAAGTTGGCCCATATAACTAAATAAAGAAACCTCTAAAATAGCCAGTAATGCCGCACTAAGCGACATAAAGAACAGCGAGACTTCCATACCTTTGGTGTAATGGCGGCAAAACGCAAATAAAGTTGACGGAGGCTGGGTGGGCTGCTGCTCTGGAAACGGCTTAGTCATCCGTTCAAATAATCGATACATTTTAATATCTTGAATAGCGAAAATGGCGTTAACTATATCACTGAAAAGCGACAATAACAGGTTTAGATAATGATCTTTTTGTGGCGATAGTTGTTACAAGGCAACATTATTTACTACCATTTTATTTTGCCTGTCAACATGTCTTTAAACATCACCCAGTCTCCCCATAAGCTATAAAACGGGTATTTGAATGTAGCAGGGCGGTTTTTTTCGAAAAAGAAATGGCCAACCCAGGCAAAGCCATAGCCAATAATGGGCAGCAACCACAATAACATAAATTGTTGGCTAAACAGTGCGTATAAAATGATTATGAGTACTAAGGAGCTGCCAGCAAAATGCAGACGACGACAGGTTATATTTTTATGCTCTTTTAAGTAGTAGGGGTAAAAGCGTTTAAAGCTAGTAAATTCAGGTGTGCTTTTCATATTACTTATCTTTTATGTTCTTAATGGTTAAAAATATAGCGTTTTACATTTCTTTACAGATAATAGGCGCTTTGATCTCATACTACTAGACAAGCTTAGGCTAAATTTATAACGTGCTAGCTCTAACAAATAAACGAAAAGATCATAACAATATTAAAAAAAGCCATTACCTGCGCCGTTTTAGTTGTGCTTTCGGGCTGCTCTGAATCTACATCAGTATCAACGCCCATAGAAAAAGATGTAAAACCAGCCATGACCGTTACTCAATCTATTACTTATCCTGAAACAAAACAAGGCACAGTGGTTGATCAATACTTTGATGAACAGGTTGCAGACCCTTATCGCTGGTTAGAAGACGATATGAGCAGTGACACTGCTGATTGGGTTAAAACACAAAATAACCTGACTTTTTCCTACCTTGAAAATATTCCATACCGCGACAAGTTAAAAGCTAGCCTTGAAAAGCTAATGAATTATGAAAAAGTCACCGCACCATTTACTGAAGGTGATTACACCTATTTCTATAAAAATGATGGCTTACAAAACCAATATGTACTTTATCGTACTAAAGGTGAAGGCGAAGCTGAGGTATTCCTCGATCCGAATAAATTTAGTGCAGATGGTACCACCTCAATGTCAGGTCTTACGTTCTCAGAAGATGGCTCATTGGCAGCTTATCAGATTTCTGAAGGTGGTAGTGATTGGCGTAAAGTGATCATCATCAATACAGACACTAAAGAGCAACTTGAGACAGCATTAATTGATGTTAAATTCAGTGGTTTGTCGTGGGTTGGTAACGATGGTTTTTACTACTCAAGCTACGATAAACCTAAAGGCAGTGAGCTGTCTGCAAAGACTGATCAACACAAAGTGTATTACCATAAATTAGGTACAGCGCAAATCAGTGATGAACTTATCTACGGCGGTACGGATGAACAAAAACACCGTTACATTGGTGCCTCGGTAACCCGTGATAATCGTTATTTATTAATATCAGCCAGCGTGTCTACCTCAGGTAACAAACTGTTTATTAAAGACCTAACCAAGCCTGATAGTGAATTAGTGACGATTGTTGGCGATACCAATTCAGACACTTACCTGTTGGATAACGATGGCAGCACGTTATTTTTAGTCACCAACTTAAATGCACCGAATAAAAAAGTGGTGACGGTTGATGCGACAAACCCAACCTCTGAGCAGTGGCAGGATCTGATCCCAGAAACAGACAATGTATTAAGCATGTCTAAGGGTGGCGGCTTCTTTTTTGCTAAGTATATGGTTGATGCAATTTCTAAAGTGCAACAATATGACAAAGCAGGTAAGTTAGTACGTGAAATTGGCTTACCCGGAGTGGGCACTGCGGGTGGCTTTAGTGGTAAAAAAGAAAGCACTACACTTTATTATTCATTTGCTAATTACACCACCCCAGGCAATACCTATGCGTTTGATGTAAATACGGGTAACTCTGAAGTTTACCGCAAGTCTGGCGCGCAATTTGCTACCGAGGCATACACCTCTGAGCAAGTATTTTATAGCTCTAAAGATGGCACAAAAGTGCCAATGATCATCTCCTACAAAAAAGATTTAAAACGAGATGGCACAAACCCAACCATTTTATATGGCTATGGCGGCTTTAATGCCAGTATGACACCAGGCTTTAGCCCAACCATTGCAGCGTGGCTTGAACAAGGTGGCGTTTATGCAGTGGCGAATATTCGTGGTGGCGGTGAGTATGGAAAACAGTGGCACGATGCCGGTACACAGCTTAACAAACAAAATGTATTTGATGACTTTATTGCCGCTGCAGAGTACTTAAACGCTGAAAAATACACGTCGAGTGATTACTTAGCGGTGCGAGGTGGCTCAAACGGTGGCTTATTAGTGGGCGCAGTAATGACTCAACGCCCAGAACTATTTAAAGTCGCATTACCTGCGGTTGGGGTACTTGATATGCTGCGTTATCATACATTTACCGCCGGAGCTGGCTGGGCTTATGACTATGGTACCAGTGAACAAAGTAAACAAATGTTTGCTTATTTGAAAGGCTATTCACCAGTTCACAATGTGAAAACGGGGGTTAAATACCCTGCGACTTTGGTCACTACGGGCGATCATGATGATCGGGTGGTACCAGCGCACTCATATAAGTTTGCCGCTGAGCTGCAAGCGAAAGGGGCAGGCGACAATCCGTATCTTATCCGCATTGAAACTAACGCAGGTCACGGTGCCGGTACACCAACCAGCAAAATTATTGATCAATATGCAGATATCTATGGCTTTACGCTTTACAACATGGGTATTAAATCACTGTAATTGAGTAATACAAATAAAAATGCCGCAGCAATTGCTGCGGCATTTTTTCTTGTTAATCGTTTAAAATATTCTTACATCCGCTTTTTCAGCAATGTAATCAATAGCAAGTTGTGCGCGTACACTGTTACCTGCTTTATCTAATTTTGGTGAAAATACCGCAATGGCGAATTTACCCGGTACCACGGCAATGATCCCGCCGCCCACCCCGCTTTTTGCAGGCAGACCGACTTGGTAAGCCCAGTCACCACTGGTTTCATATAATCCCGCGGTGGTCATTACCGCTAATACGCGCGAGACGTTTTCTGGCTCCATCAGTTTTTTACCCGTGACAGGATGTACGCCTGCATTTGCCAGCACGGAGGCCATCATCGCTAAATCTTTTGTGGTCACCCCAACAGAGCACTGGCGGGTGTATACATCCAGCGCTAAATCCACGTCACCATAAAAGCGATCATAAGATTTTAATAATTCAGCAATGGCACGGTTGTGGCCGTTGGTTGCTGATTCTGATTGATAAATATCATCAAGCACCGTTAATTTTCGGTTTGCAAAATCATTATACCAATGCGCAATTGAGCCCCATTTTTGTTTATCGGTATCGCCGTCGAGTAAGCTGACGGTTGTCATGGCTCCTGCGTTAACCAGCGGGTTTACGGCACGCGCTTGATTAAGCTCGATGGCCGTCACTGAATTAAATGGCAGGCCCGTTGCATTTACGCCAATTTTTTCTTGGATAGCATCCGCGCCTTGTTGCTCCATTGCTAATGAGAGCGTAAATACTTTAGAAATTGATTGAATTGAAAACTCCGTATCAACATCACCTTTGCTATACACTTTGCCTTTTGCCGTTACTAAGGCAATGCCAAACAGGTTTGCATCAACCTTGGCTAAAGCTGGAATGTAATCTGCATTTGCGCCTTCTTGTACATCTTTATATAAAGCATGTGCAGTACTGAGCACTTGTTCAAATTGCGACTCTGAAGGAGGCGTTTTAGCATAACTAGGGGTTACTAAAACCACTGACAGAGCTATTAAACAGGCTTGCAATGTTGTTGTCATGGTATGTCCTTTTTAATTATTACTTGAAAACAAGCGTTGATGCGTTTTAAACGCATATTCGTCAGTCATGCCACTTAAGTAATCACAAATAACCCGTTGCGTATTGCCGTTTTGTTGCTGTACTTGACGAAATATATTCGCTGTGGTCTCAGGCAAAAGCCGTAATGGCTCGCAGGCAAATACTTCAAATAATTCAATGATTAATTTTTGCCCTTTAAACTCAATTTGCTGCATATGTGATGCACGTATGAGTCGTTGATAAATGAATGACTTTAGTGCATCGAGTAGTTGCTGATAACTATCTGGCAGTACCACGGTATAATTTAGAATCGGGTTATCAAATGCAAACTCTGTGTGTGTAATCGAAGATTGAGTAATAAACAGGTTTACTAACTCACCAATCACATCTTTTCGTTGTGCTTCACTGCCTAAAAATAATCGCTCAGTTAATTGGCTGTGCATTAGCCATTCACAGTCTACTTGCGCAAGTGCAGGCAGAGCATGATTTTGCCATTCTTTTAAGGTAATTTGCTCTGTTGCAATGGCATCTTCAAGATCATGTACCGCATAGGCTATATCATCAGCAAGTTCCATGATGGCAGCATCAAGAGATTTAAAACTGGTTTTAGAGCGAAACTCATCAATTGCCTTAAAGTGGCCTAAACGTTGTTTATCAGCTGAAGATAATGGCGCTACAATCCAGTCAAATGTCTCTTTGTCATCATGGTATAGACCTTTTGCCGGTCGCCAGTCA
The DNA here is from genome assembly GCF_011050055.1 of Pseudoalteromonas prydzensis. GTDB lineage: Bacteria > Pseudomonadota > Gammaproteobacteria > Enterobacterales > Alteromonadaceae > Pseudoalteromonas > Pseudoalteromonas prydzensis_A. Next base: position 8,824 of record NZ_DRGM01000195.1, read on the forward strand.
TCCGCTTTGATATAGGCGCGCAGTGGATCGTGATGGGGGATGGTGTGCCATAAATCATTGATAAAAGCAGGGTATTTAATAAACCCAAGCAGAGTACGTCGCGTTAAGTTCATACCGTGGCCATCACTGTATGGCTCTAGTCTTGATACAATACGTAATGTTTGTGCGTTACCCTCAAAGCCACCATGCTCTCGCATCATATAGTTAAGCGCGATTTCACCACCGTGACCATAAGGCGGGTGGCCTATATCATGCGCTAAGCACAGTGTTTCAAGTAAGCTGGGATCGGGGAAATGGGTAAAATCTGGGTGTTGTTTTTCTAGATGGCGAAGTAAGCCACTGCCAATTTGCGACACCTCTAAAGAATGGGTTAACCGTGTACGATGAAAATCATTTAGGCCAATGCCCATTATTTGAGTCTTCGCTTGTAAACGACGAAATGCAGCTGCATGGATTATACGAGAACGATCGACCTGCCAAGGTGAGCGGTTATCATTAGGGCGGTGTTTCTTTTGATCAATAATACGACTTTGCCAATCTAATTCCATTAAATGCACATCCAAAACTTCTTCAAGGTTTATATGAGCTTAATTGTAGCCGATTTTTTTAGATTATAAATCATTCAGGTGGGGATATTCGCCTTTATTTGAGGGGTTAGGTATAATGCCTAGGCACATGCATGTGGATATACCATGCATATATGTTAGTTTTTTTGAGAGAATACATGCTTAAGTTCCTTTTTCGTTTAATTGTTAGCCTATTTTTTATCTGGGCGTTGAGTTACCCATTCATAGAAAAATCGACTTCATTAATTGACAGTGAAACAATTGCAACTAAACCACCGATTAAAAAGCAAGAAAAGCCATTACACACTGTAAAACTTCCCGATTTTGATCGTTTTACAGATGTAAAAGAAAAAAAACATGCGTTTTTCGACTTTATTCGCCCACATATTGAAGCTGAAAATAAGAAAATTTTGCAACAACGTGCTACGTTAGAAATTGCTTTGATGATGGTGCAATATGATGAGCCATTAAGTAGCGCACAAACTAAGCAAGTTAAAACAATTTTGAACAGCTATAAATTACCAGCAACCATAGACAGCTTGGCGTTAAAGCAAGCTCTGCGTCGAGTTGATATCATTCCCAAAGAATTGGCATTGATGCAAGCGGCCAACGAATCAGCATGGGGCACCTCGCGGTTTGCCCGCATTGGTTTGAATTTTTTTGGTCAATGGTGTTATAGCAAAGGTTGCGGTATGGTGCCGAATCGCCGTAATAGTGGTGCGGATCATGAAGTGGCAGCATTTAAATCTGTACGTGCAGCGGTTAATTCGTATTTCAAAAACATTAATACTCATGCTGCTTATAAACAGCTGCGCAGTATTCGCGCTGATTTACGTGAGCAACAGCAGCCAATTTCGGCAACTAAATTGAGCTACGGATTAACTTCATACTCTGAACGCGGTGAAGCGTATATTGAAGAATTAAATCAGATGATCAACCAAAATAGAGCTTACTTTGATGAATAATCCAGTGCGTTGTGTTAGCTATATGATGGCAGTTGCCGTTGTATTGATAGCAAGTTTTAGTGTCCAAGCAAAAGAGTTTGTAGTCTCTTACGATGGTTTTTATGACCGTTTAAAAGTGGTTAATAAAGGGGATTTTCAATTTGCCCAGGTTAATTTCTATATCACTGATATAGCAACAAATGACGAATGTTTAATTAAAAATGGCCGCATTATTACTGAGCGAGAAGAATTCCCACTCAATTACACTGAGCATGCCCAGTTATTATTGCCGTATGACAAACAGCTTGATACAAATAAAGCCGTGGTTGTGATAGAGCCAGAAAATGAAAACCACGATTGTCAGCTAAAACTGCAAATTGAAGCTCGCGAATTTAATAATAGCCATCTCAATAAGCAGCAATTGTATCAGCTTGACCAAGAGTTTGATGAGTTACTTTCGGACTTGTCTGGTTTCTTTATTAGTAAGCTAATGAGCTTTTTATTACCTGAGCAAAAAGGACTGGTACTGACATTTGCTTCGCCGGTAACCATTGCTGATGCTGCTTTTGACTGCCAAGAGTCGATTTGTCGTGTGAGTATTGACGAGCAGTGGGAAAATGATAAAACCGCATTTGCTATCTCTGTACCACTGATAAAAGTAACGCCGTGGATTGCTAAATAAGCGTTAATAGCGTTATTTTAAAAGGGCATACTTAACCTTGAATTGGCAGAGCCAATATCTACTGCAATAACAATAGCGGCGCCTAATTCCTTTGCCCTTATTACTGATGACGAATAGATAACATGATCAATAAAATCCATTTCATAGAGCATTTACGCTTTGCTTTAGCTGCTCAGTTAGAAACCGCAAAATCAGCGGCTAAAACAGCACATGACACAGCAACCCATGAAGAGAATATAGCAGAAAATAAATACGACACGTTAGGGTTGGAGGCCGCCTACTTGGCACAAGGTCAGGCACAGCGCGTGAATGAATGTTATCAGAGTATACAACAGTTTGAACAAAGCTTTAAAGAAGTCATCAGCGACAAAGTTATAGTGGGTGCGTTGGTCTGTGTTGAGTATGAAACGGGGGCACAGGCATGGTTTTATGTTGGTCCAAATGCGGGAGGATTAATTGTCGAACATAAACAATATCAGGTTCAAGTACTGACTCCCCATGCGCCATTAGGTAAAGCACTATTAAATAAGCAATGCGATGATGAGGTGACATTGAGCATTGCCGGGAAAAGCCAACGATTGAGTATTATTAACCTACTTTAGTAATGAACCTGAGCGCTGGATAATAAATTCATCTCCAGCGGCTACTTTTAACACTAACTGTGTTGCATTTATTTGCAATAGGAAAGCGTCTGACGCGTTAATTTGCCTTGTTATTCCCGCCAGTCTCCGGTTGCAGAGTTGCCCGCCTTGCGAAGTTCGTTACTGCGAAAAATTAAACCATCAATTACGACTACAATACTTTTGTAAATTTAAATATATTCAATTGCTTAGGTTAAAAGTTGATACTTTCTAAAAGGCTGTTTTTTTAGATGTTCTAATTGTAACGTCATTGATTAAATTTACTTATCCTAACGCTAAAAATTACTCGTTGGTAAGGCCGTTAAAAACCCTTTATAAATCACCTGTAGATTAAGCAGTCGCTGGATCTAAAGCACCCATCCTGTTAAGTACATGTGTTATGCACAACTATTACTTAGCAGTATGGGTGTTTCTATTTATATTCATTGTTATATATTTTATTTTGACTTATTTTAGGAAAAGTCGTGTTTAAAACCTTGATTGTGGTTGATAACAACGAGCAGTCACTTGCTCACTCATTCGAAAACGTAATTACCTTCAATACCTACTTACGAGATTATCCAAAGCATAATGAGCCAAAAACGCGCATTATTAATTTATGCGACTCAAGCCAGTACTTGAGTAAAGGCTATTATTGCTCATTGCTTGCTGAGGCACGTAAACACCAAGTTTTGCCAAGTGTTAAAACCATCAATGCGTTACGCAGTGGCCAAGCCTTAATGCTGAATATTGGGGTGCTTACTGATGCCTTGTACTTTGGTCATGCGGTTAATGAATTACAAAATAAAGCAGCCAAAGCGGTATTTAAACAATACCCAGCACCGATTTTATTTGTTGATCAACAAGGGCTATTAAAACAAGGTTCTTTGACGTCACTTAATGACCAACAGCAACAAGATTTTGTGGCTAAATTAACCGAGTTTACACAAACGCAATGGCGTATTAGTAGCACCCAAAAACGCTACCGCTGGGATATGGCAATTTTGGTTGATCACAATGAAAAAGTGCCGCCGAGCGATAAAGATGCGATTACACGATTTATCAAAGCAGCCGCAAAGCATGGTATTTATGCGCAGGCGCTGAGTTTTGATGAGATAGATAATATAGCCCAGTTTGATGCGCTGTTTATTCGTCAAACCACAGCGATAGATCATCCAACATATCGTTTAGCGAGCAAAGCGCAAAGCTTAGGGTTAGTGGTTATTGATGACGCTGAATCCATTTTACGTTGTTGCAACAAAGTGTATTTGCACGATGCGTTTAATTATCAAAAAGTGCCGAGTTTAAAAACCCTTGTGGTGGCAGATCAAAGTGATGAAACCATTGCTCAGCTTGAAGATAGCTTTACCTACCCATTAGTGCTAAAAATGCCAGAAGGGTCGTTTTCCAAAGGCGTGTATAAGGTAGCGGATCGCCCCGAGCTTGTAGCTAAGCTGAGTGAATTGTTTGAATTTAGTGCCTTAGTGTTAGCCCAAGAATACATGTATACCGAGTATGATTGGCGAGTAGGCGTGCTAAATGGTCGTGCTATTTATGCGTGCCGTTATTTAATGGCACGTAATCATTGGCAAATATACAACCATGATGCAAAGCGATTTTTCTCTGGCGGCTTTGAAACTCTGCCGACCTTTGAGCTACCAAAAGCCGTGCTCGATGCGGCATTAAAAGCCTGTAAAACAGTTGGTAAGGGGCTATATGGCGTAGATGTGAAAGAGCATCAAGGTCGTGCCTATGTGCTAGAAGTGAATGATAACCCAAGCATTGATCATAAGGTTGAAGATGCTTATCTCGGTGATGAGCTGTATATGATCATCATGGATGAATTTAAGCAACGTCTTGAAGCCCGAGGTCGAGGTTAATGTCTGATCATGATGTGGCAGTGCGAGCTGCCACAGAGGCTGATTTAAAGGCACTACTTGCAATAGAACAACAAAGTTTTAGCCAAGATAGGTTAAGTGCGCGCAGTTTAAAGCGTTGGATTGCTGCTAAACACGGTATTTTGTTGGTTGGCGAATCAAATAACCAGTTGCTTGGCTACGGCTTGGTGTGGTGCCATAAAGGCACCCGGTTAGCCCGTTTATATTCGTTAGCAGTAACACAGCAAGCACAGGGCAAAGGCCTAGCACAGCAGCTGTTAAAGGCGCTTGAACGTGCCACTGCTGAGCGTGGTCGTGTGTTTATGCGCCTTGAAGTGGCGGTAAATAATTTAGCCGCCATTGCCTTATATAAAAAGCTCGGCTATCGGGTATTTGGCCAATACAGTGATTATTACGACGATCACAGTGATGCGCTACGAATGCAAAAAAACATTCGTAATACCAATGAGCTCGAATTTACACGGGAAACACCGTGGTATCAGCAAACAACTGAATTTACCTGTGGGCCAGCTGCATTATTGATGGCAATGTCATCAATAAAAAAAACAGCTATCACGCAGGTGAGTGAACTTGATATCTGGCGCGAAGCTACCACCATCTTCATGACCTCGGGTCATGGAGGCTGTCATCCATTAGGGCTGGCACTGGCGGCGAATAAACGTGGTTTTAAAGCGCAAGTTATCATTAATAACCGCGATACATTGTTTGTTGATGGAGTAAGAAACGACAATAAAAAAGCGATTTTACACACTGTGCACAACCAATTTGTAGTCGAAGCAATTAACCACAAACTGGATGTTAAATACCAAGATTTAACGCTTGAGCATATCGAGCGATGGCTTGCTGAAGCAATGGCCGTGGTGTTATTGATCAGTACGTATCGCTTTGATGGTAAAAAATCGCCTCATTGGGTGTGTGTTACCCACTTGGACGAACATTGTTTATATGTTCATGATCCGTTTTGTGAAAACGACAAACAATTGGCGATTGATTGCCAACACGTACCAATCGCAAGAAGTGATTTTTTTAAAATGGCTAGTTTTGGTAGTTCTCGATTGAGTACCGCTTTGGCGCTAGCAAAATAATCTGTTGTAGTAGGAATTGTAGTGACAGTGTATGAACTTTTAGACATCGCCCCTTATTCATGGTCGGCAATTGGCAGCGCTGCTTTTTGCGGTGCTTTAATTGGTATGGAGCGCCAATTGCGCGGCAAACCTGTGGGGATCCGCACCTCTGTGCTGATCATTCTGGGTACTTATTTGTTTTTAGCGACTGCCTTTATGCTGCATGGGGATGTGATTGACCATTCGCGGGTAGTTGGACAAATTATTACAGGTATTGGCTTTTTAGGTGCAGGGGTGATGCTCGCAAAAGATGGCGCAGTGGTGGGAGTCACATCAGCCGCCACAATCTGGGTATTAGCATCCATTGGTGTGGTGATTGCGACCAATAATTTACTGGCGGCGATCAAACTCTCTATTTTAGTGGTGGGTATTTTATATGGCGTAGATGTCCTTGAAGCTAAATTTAAAAGCTTGAGTAAAGGAGTGCATCGGCATGTGAAAATTTACTCAAAACGTTACTATAGAGGCAATAAAAAAGAAGCCGAGCGCCACGATTAAGTGGCGGTTTATCATATCCATCAACGCGTTAGATAAACAATAACAATCGATCACGTTAACCAAATAACTTTCTCCTAACCACGTTACGATAATCACTAGGGGTTTGTGATAGCAATTTTTTAAACACACGGGTTAAGTGCCCTTGATCGTTATAGCCCACCTCTAGCGCGACTTCTTGAATCGATAAATTCGATGAAGCTAATAATTCCTTCGCTGTTTGCACCCGTAGTTGCTGCCAATATTCAATCGGGCTTTGGTTGGTGGCAACTCTGAATCGCCGTGTGAATGAGCGATAGCTTAAGCCAAACAATTGGGCAACGTCAGTTAGGCTTTGCTCAGCAGTTAAATTATTTTTTAGCCAAAATTGAATTTGCGCGATCAGTTCGTCAGGGTGTCTATCCACGGCACCTTCAAGGTAACGCTGATCTTCATAAGGTTTGCGTATTTCGTGTGAAAAGTTACGCTCAACGTGTTGAGCGGCTGCTTGTCCGTAATATTGGCTAATAATATGCACGATCACATCTGCTAACGCATTCAAACTTGCTACGCTGTATAAACGTTCTGATTGGGTGATGAAAAAGTCAGGTTTGAGTAGCACTTGTGGGTAATCACGCTTAAATTGTTCGGCATAATGCCAATGGGTAGTCGCAGGGTGACCATTTAAAAGTTTTGCCTCGGCCACAAGGCAATTACCAGTACCCACGCCAATTATTGAGCTACCTTGTTGCCAACTATCAGTAAGCCACTGCACTAACCCTTGATTTGCTCTAACAACCGGACGAGGGTTACGCCAGATACCAGGAACAATGATCAAATCACTATGCGGAGCGTTGGCATAGCTGTATTCAGGTAAAATCGCCAAGCCGCTGCGGTTGTGGATTGGCTCCTTATCTTCTGCAATTAAATTGATCAGCAATGGCCGAAACTGCGTGGTTATTTCATCGCCTTTTGCATGGCCTTTTGCATAGGCTTCACCGGCTCTGAGCATTTCGATGGGCAGCGTTACACTGGTGATCAATAAATGCTGATAGACCAAAATACTGATCTGTAACGGGCTATCTTCGAGATTGTTGTCCATTTAATTGCTCCGACCAGTTGGTTTTGGCCTGTTAGGCTTGTTATTTGGCTATTTAAGCACAATCTTGGCGGTAAAATCCATCTAAACTAGCTACTTCTCCTATAACACGTTTTCTCAAGGTAAATTATGACAGCATTACCCGTTATTGTCGGCATGGGCGGAATTAACGCCGCAGGCCGTACCTCATTTCATCAAGGTTATCGTCGTATCGTGTTAGACAATTTGGCAGCCGAGGCACGCCAAGAAACATTTTTAGGTTTAGCGACTTTAATGAATCTTGTTTCATTACAAGAGGGCGAATTAAAAGACCAACACGGTAATTTAGTAAAGCAAAGCGATGTAGAAGCACAATTTGGCGAACAAATTATTGCTGGTACTTTGATCCGTAAAATTGAAAAAAATCATTTTGATGTCGATGCAACGCCATGGCAGCAAAAAATGACGCTAACACTCAGTGATGAGCAAGCGATTGTATTTGAAGCCCGTCGTCGTGATTTACCACAGCCAATACCGTCAAGTTGGGTAATTGAAGATTTAGCCGACAAAAAAGTAAAGGTCACCATTAGTGCCGAGCTTGATATAAAGCACGACAGCACCCGAGATAACCCGGTAAAAGCCGCAGGACAATTACCTACCGGTTTTGATCCTGCCACTATGTATAATAGTCGTTATCAACCGCGCGGTTTACAAGCCACTATTTTTGCGGCAACGGATGCTATACGTTCGACAGGCCTAGACTGGCAACAGATTATGAACAGTGTTGAGCCAGATCAAATTGGTACTTATTCAGCATCCGTGGCGGGGCAGGTGAATGATGAAGGGTTTGGCGGCTTAATTCGTTCGCGCCAACAAGGCGAACGGGTAAGCACTAAACAGTTAGCACTTGGTTTAAATACCATGTCTACTGATTTTATTAATGCTTATGTAACCGGTAATGTGGGTACTACATTTACTACGTCAGGTGCATGTGCCACGTTTTTATACAACTTACGTGCGGCTGTGAATGATATTCAAGCGGGACGTACACGGGTAGCCGTCGTAGCGTCTTCTGAATGTGCGATTACACCTGAAATTATCGAAGGTTTTGGCAACATGGGAGCGCTTGCTAACGAAGAAGGCTTAAAGCGTTTAGATGGCACTGAGACCGTTGATCATCGTCGTACTAGTCGTCCATTTGGTGAAAACTGTGGTTTTACCATAGGTGAAGGCGCACAAGTAGTTATTCTAATGGATGATGCACTCGCATTAACACTTGGAGCCGATATTATGGGCTCAGTCGCTGATGTGTTTGTTAATGCTGATGGCGTGAAAAAATCGATTACAGCACCAGGACCTGGTAACTACATCACCATGGCAAAATCTGTGGCGTTAGCGGCTAATATCTTAGGCGCAGAGGCTGTGCAACAACGCAGTTTTATTTTAGCGCATGGCTCAAGTACGCCACAAAACCGTGTTACTGAATCGCTCATTTATCATCGCGTAGCCGAAACCTTCGCGATTGATAACTGGAAAGTCGCTGCACCTAAAGCGTATGTAGGGCATACCATTGCCCCTGCTAGTGGCGATCAGCTCGCAATGGCTCTGGGTGTATTTACTCACAATATTATGCCGGGAATTACCACCATAGATAAAGTGGCTGATGATGTGTATAACCAACACTTAGATATTCGTACTGAACATTATCAATGTGCTGAGATGGATATAGCCTTTATCAACTCAAAAGGTTTTGGTGGTAATAATGCAACAGCCACAGTGTTATCCCCTAAGGTAACCATGCAAATGTTAGCAAAACGCCATGGCAGCGATGTGATGAATGCATACGCATTAACTAATCAAACTGTAACTGCTGCACAGGCCACTTACCAACAGCAAGCCGACTTAGGTCAGTATGAGCTTATTTATCGCTTTGGTGATGGCATGATTGATGAAAATGATATTGTAATTTCTGAAACCGACATGCAGATCCCTGGCTTTGATAAAGCGATTGCATTTACTAAAACGAATCCTTATCAAGATATGTTTTAAGCACATTATTCTTGACTGGCAAGGCGCTTTTATAGCGCCTTTTTTAATGCGTGAATATTAGTCCTATAAAGTTTTCAAATTGTCATTGGCTGCATTTTTTTGTTGAATCACCGCAGTTTACGCGATCTGTCACTTTTCCTTGTTATAATTTCACCCTATTAAAGAGGCCAACGTTTGAGAGTCCTATGATCGCCAGTTTATTATTGTTAAGTGCTAGTGCCACATTAGATAGCCATTTGCCACCATTACTGCCTTGGCAAGGTCAAAGCTTGGCACTGATACAACAAAAAGGCCCATTAACCACTGATTTCGAACTAAGCGAAGGCCTCGAATCACCAAATTATCAACAAACTATGGCCTTTGTTGATCGTCTTGTCGCGGCCAACCCGACTCAGTTCCAAGTGCAAACGATTGCCCATAGCGCCAGCGGCCGTGCGATCAACATGATGGTAGCTAGCGAAGAAGGTGCCTTTACACCTTCGCAGTTAATGCAAAATACCAAGCCGACTATTTTTATTCAAGCAGGGATCCACGCGGGTGAAATTGACGGCAAAGATGCCATGTTTATGTTGCTGCGCGATATCGCAACCGGTAAACGCCGTGATATTTTAAGCCAAGTAAATATCTTATTTATTCCAATTTTGAATGTTGATGGCCATGAACGCAGCAGCCAATTCAATCGTATTAATCAACGCGGCCCAGTAGAAATGGGTTTTCGAACCAATGCCAATAATCTTAATTTGAATCGTGATTACACTAAACTAGACACCCCAGAAGTGCGCGGTGTATTAAGCGTTATCAAACAGTTTAACCCTGACTTATATATTGATGTGCATGTAACTGACGGCGCAGACTATCAGTATGATGTTACCTATGGCTACAACCCCGTGTTTGCTAGTGAATCACCCAGTGTGTCAGATGCCTTGGATCAGTATTTTAAACCGGTAATCGACGAAAAATTACGCGCACAAGGACACCTTCCTGGGCCGCTGGTATTTGTCATGGATAAACGTGAATTTAAAAAAGGCTTAGCAGGTTGGGTTGCCACACCTCGTTATTCAAATGGCTGGGGCGATTTACGCTCATTACCTACTATTCTAGTTGAAAACCATTCACTTAAACCCTATAAGCAACGAGTGCTTGGCACCTATGTGTTTTTAGATGGGGCGATTTCAGCATTAGCACAACATCATCAACAATTAGCGGATGCGGTTAATAAAGAACATGCATTTGTACCAAGCCAACTTATAGTGGAACGTGGTTATGCTAAAGAGCCAAATACTGTGGTATTTGAAGGCATTAAGTATGCGCGCAGTCAAAGTGCGCTAAGTGGTCAGATGGAAGTGAAATACTTAGGTGAAAAACAGCATTATGATGCGTTGCCTATTTATTGGCAAAAAGACGTAAAAACCGTGCTCACTGTACCCAGTGCGTTTTATATTCCACCTGCGTATCCACAGATTGTCGAAAAGCTTAAATTGCATGGTATTACTGTAGAAAATGTGAGCAGTGATGAGCTGGTAACTAATTTAAAAGTGGCACTAGTGACAGAGCATGAATTTGATAAAGCGCCGTTTGAAGGACGCTTTAGAGTGAGTGCTGATTTTGATTTCGTTGATGTAACCGATAACAATTTGACTGGTTGGTCTAAAGTGGCAACAGCGCAACCTTTAGGTGAATTAGCAACGCATCTTTTACACCCAAAGGCACCGGATTCATTTTTTGCTTGGGGTGAGTTCAACACGATTTTTCAACGCACTGAGTATATGGAAAACTATGCGTTAGCGCCGTATGCTCGTAATATGTTAAAAGATAAACCCGCGTTAGCATTAGAATTTGATAAAAAAATTCGTGAGGATGCCGCTTTTGCAAAAGATCCACAAGCACGCTTAAACTGGCTCTATGAACATACCCCCTTTTACGATCAAGCCTATTTAAAGTATCCGGTGTTGATGACATTTGCAGCTAAACCGCCAAGGAAGAATTAACGCATGGAAATCATTACTATTCCGGTAACTGCTTTTGCACAAAACTGTCGAATTGTTATTTGTAAACAAACACGCCAAGCCGCCGTGATCGACCCCGGTGGTGACGCTGAAAAAATTATTGCTGAACTGGCTAAGCACACGCTGAATTTGCAATGTATTTTGCTCACCCATGGTCATCTTGATCATGTTGGCGCGGCAAAAATACTCGCTGAGCATTTTGCAGTTGATATAGTTGGGCCACAACAAGATGAGTTGTTTTGGTTTGATGCACTCCCAATGCAAGCACAAATGTTTGGCTTTGCGCCAGTTACGCCTTTTTATCCACAACATTGGCTCAATGATGGTGATATTTTCCCATTAGGTGAACTGCGCTTTGAGATCCGTCATTGTCCAGGTCACACTCCAGGGCATATTGTTTTTTATGAAGCCAAGCAGCAGTTAGTAATTGTCGGCGATGTTATTTTTAAAGGCTCAATAGGGCGTACTGATTTCCCTAAAGGGGATGCGCAGCAATTACTCGCCTCAATTAAGCAGCAAATTCTCACTTTGCCCGACGAAACCAGAATACTCTCAGGACATGGACCTGACACTAAAGTCGTTGCAGAGCGCATATCGAATCCATTTGTTAGGGGTAAATTTGGTTAGTTACGCATAAAAAATGCATAAAAACACAAGACTCAACGAATAAAGCAATGTATAATTTAATCAATTTAGTAAAATAATTAAGAAATAAAATGTCTCTAAATCACGTAGATCGCCAAATTTTGGCACTGTTACAGCAAGATGCGAGTCTTTCGACCGCAGATATTGCTGATAAAGTAGGTTTATCTCAGTCACCTTGTTGGCGTCGTATTGCTAAGCTTGAGCAAGATGGTTACATCAAAGGTAAAGTTGCTTTATTAGATGAGAAAAAGCTCGGTTTTGATATGTTAGTGTATGCGCATGTTCGCTTATCGAATCATGGCCGTACTAATCTTGCTGAGTTTGAACGACTGATCTTAAGTTATGACGAAGTAACGGAATGTTACAGCATGGCTGGTACTATGGATTTTATGCTACGGATTATTTCTAAAGGCATCGAAGGCTATGAGCAGTTTGTGCGTGATAATTTATTGAATCTTGAATTTGTCCAAGAAGTTCATTCAAATGTTACCATGACGTGTGTAAAACGCAGTACCTCGTTGCCACTTTAATATCGCTTTAATCAGGTTAGAGTAATTATAGACTTTAGCCTGCTCCTCTTACTGTAATTGTTAACCTTAGCTTAATTTGTTAGAATTCAGCGCTTTTTTGATCCCACCCCCGAAGAGGAATTCAATGTTTAACTTATTAAGCAAGGCGCCAAGCTCTGCTAAAAACGATATTTTATCAGGTATAACGGTTGCACTTGCGCTCGTACCTGAAGCTGTTGCCTTTGCGTTTGTTGCAAATGTAGAGCCTTTAGTTGGTTTATATGCAGCATTTATTGTTGGCTTGATCACCGCTATTTTTGGCGGCCGCCCAGGTATGATCTCTGGTGCAACCGGTGCACTTGCTGTTGTGATGGTAAGTTTAGTGTTAGATCATGGCGTTGAATATTTATTTGCGACTGTACTACTGATGGGGCTACTGCAAATACTGGCTGGGGTGTTTAAGCTGGGTAAGTTTATTCGCATGGTACCGCATCCTGTCATGCTGGGCTTTGTCAATGGACTCGCGATTGTCATCTTCCTTGCTCAACTTGGCCAATTTAAAGTGTCTGATAGTGAAGGCGCTTTGCAATGGATGACTGGCACACCGATGATGATCATGCTCGCACTTGTGGCATTAACCATGGCTATTATTCATTTCCTACCAAAATTAACTACGGCGGTGCCATCGACCTTAGTGGCCATTGTTACAGTAACTGCGATTGTTATGGGCTTTGATTTAGAAGCGCGCACAGTACTTGATTTCTTAAAAGACATGACCGGCGACAGCGCCGCGACTATTGCTGGTGGTTTACCAGAATTTCATATTCCTATGGTGCCATTTACCTTTGAAACACTGAAAATCATTTTCCCTTATGCACTTATTTTAGCGGCGATTGGTTTAATTGAATCTTTATTAACCTTGAGCCTAATTGACGAAATTACAGAAACCCGTGGTCAAAGTAATAAAGAGTGTATTGGTCAAGGTGCAGCAAATGTAACCTGTGGTTTCTTTGGTGCAATGGGGGGCTGTGCAATGATTGGTCAATCGATGATCAATATTAACTCAGGTGGCCGTTCGCGTTTATCAGGCATAACAGCGGCAGTGATGTTGCTGGCGTTTATTTTGTTTGCCGCAGGCTTAATTGAGATGATCCCACTTGCAGCACTGGTTGGTGTGATGTTTATGGTGGTGTTAGGCACATTTGAATGGGCAAGTTTCAAAATGATGAAGCGGGTACCAAAGTCAGATGCTTTTGTTATTGTGCTAGTGTCAGCAGTCACTGTGATCACTGATTTAGCTATTGCTGTATGCGTGGGTGTGATTGTCTCTGCGTTAGTTTTTGCGTGGCAACATGCGAAACATATTTTTACAACAAACTATATTGATGAACAAGACTCTAAAGTCTATGAATTACACGGACCATTGTTTTTCGGTTCAGTGAAAAATTTTGCAGAGTTATTCGATGTTAAAAACGACCCTAAAGACGTTATCATCGAATTCAAATACAGCCGAGTGGCTGATCACAGCGCCATAGAAGCCATTGACGCATTAGCTGATAAATACACTAAAGCAGGTAAACAGTTGCATCTTCGTCACCTAAGCCAAGACTGCACCCAGTTACTTTATAAAGCCCGTGATTTAGTTGAAGTGAACGTGATTGAAGATCCTACTTATAAAGTCGCCTCAGACAAGCTTGCTTAAGCTGTTTTTTTGAGTGTAAAGCGAAGGCAGTGCCTTCGCTTTTGTGTATTCATTGCTTGCTTGTGTGAGTTTATCGGTGGCGAACTCATATAGGCCGTCATTTCGTGAGACTAAGCTCGACTAGTGGCGGCACTGCCTGTATAATTCGCGTCCTCTTTATACCGTGTTATTGCCTGTATTAACTTTTCCTTATCCATCGAACAGTTTACTTGCCAGTATTTGCTTAGGAAACTCATCTTGATATCTACCGCTAACATTACCATGCAGTTTGGTGCCGAACCTTTATTCGAAAATATTTCAGCTAAATTTAGTAACGGTAATCGTTATGGCTTAATTGGCGCCAATGGCTGCGGTAAGTCAACCTTTATGAAAATCCTCAATGGTTCGCTGGCGCCTACCTCGGGCAATGTCTCTATTGCACCGGGCTTAAAAGTAGGTAACTTGAGCCAAGATCAATTTGCCTTTGAGCAATACACGGTAGTTGATACGGTGATCATGGGCGATGTTGAATTATGGAAAATAAAGCAAGAACGTGAACGCATTTATTCACTCCCTGAAATGAGTGAAGAAGATGGCATGAAAGTGGCTGAGCTGGAAAGTGTGTTTGCTGAAATGGACGGCTACAGTGCAGAAAGTCGTGCTGGCGATATCTTATTAAAAGCAGGTATTGAAGAAGAGTTTCATTTTGGCTTAATGTCGCAAGTGGCGCCAGGTTGGAAATTACGGGTGCTGCTTGCCCAAGCCTTGTTTGCAAATCCAGATATTTTATTACTGGATGAGCCGACCAATAACTTGGATATTCACACTATTAGCTGGTTAGAGCAGGAGCTTAACCAACGTAAATGTACGATGATTATTATTTCTCATGATCGCTATTTCCTTAATGCTGTGTGCACTCATATGGCTGATATTGATTACGGTGAGCTACGTATTTACCCAGGTAATTATGAAAAATTCATCGAAGCATCAACACTTATTCGTGAGCAATTACTTGCCGGTAATGCGAAAAAGCAATCTGAAATAGAAGAGTTACAAGATTTCGTTAACCGTTTTGGTGCCAATGCATCAAAAGCAAAACAAGCCAGTTCACGTGCTAAACGTATGGATAAAATCAGCTTAGATGAAGTGAAATCATCAAGCCGTATGGCGCCATCATTGTATTTTGATGAAGGTAAAAAGATGCACCGCCAAGCATTGATCTTAGAAAACTTTGGTCATGGTTTTGATGGCGAAGTATTGTTTGAAGGCGGCGAGCTGATTTTAGAAGCCGGTTCAAAACTAGCGATTATTGGTGAAAATGGGGTTGGTAAATCAACCTTTATTCGTTGTTTAGTGGGTGAACTTGAAGCGAACCACGGCGTTGTTAAGTGGTCAGAGAATGCTTCTATTGGTTATTGCCCACAAGATAGCAGTAAAGATTTTGATAACGACTTAACGTTATTTGATTGGATGTCACAGTGGCGTACAGCTAAACATAACGATTTAATGGTACGTGGCATGCTTGGCCGTTTATTGTTTACCGCGGATGATGCGAATAAAAAAGCTAAAAACTGCTCAGGTGGTGAGAAAAACCGCCTATTGTTTGGCAAGTTGATGATGCAAGATGTCAATGTGTTGGTAATGGATGAGCCGACAAACCACATGGATATGGAAGCGATTGAAGCGCTTAATAATGCGTTAAAA
This sequence comes from Pseudoalteromonas prydzensis, assembly GCF_011050055.1. Taxonomy (GTDB): domain Bacteria; phylum Pseudomonadota; class Gammaproteobacteria; order Enterobacterales; family Alteromonadaceae; genus Pseudoalteromonas; species Pseudoalteromonas prydzensis_A. Next base: position 24,804 of record NZ_DRGM01000195.1, read on the forward strand.
GGCTTTGAAGGAACATTGATTTTTGTTAGTCATGATCGTGAATTTGTGTCATCACTGGCAACCCGTATTATTGATATTCGTGACAAAGAAGTGGTTAATTTCCACGGCACCTTTAACGAATTTATGGCAAGCCAACAAGAGCAAGCGAAGCTGTTGGCTGCCAAGTAACTTAGCACGCTGAGAAAACCGACTTAGGTCGGTTTTTTTGTGTCTACTGTACTCAGTGGATTAAATAAGTTGCTTGTTTAGCTTGTTAAAATCAGCTTGTTTTTCATAAAATTGGTATTCCATAAATGCTAATTTGATATCAATCTAAAAGCGCCGTACTCTTAGCATTGATAATTTTTAAGGTATCAGTGTGGCAATTCGACCTCATTTTTTTAAACTCACCGCTAATCTTGAAAAATTTGCACTTATACTGTGCCTTATATCAGTAGGGTGGGCATTCTTATTCCCTGACATGCTTACAGCAAATATCCAGCCACTGATCATTAATGTGTTAGCGGTATTGGGTGGGCCGTTTTTTCTATTAGTCAATTTTTTATTGATCAGCGTCATTGTGTTGGCAATGAGCCCGCTTGGGCAACGAAAAATAGGCGGTGAGCAAGCAACGGTTGAATTTTCAACCTTTGGTTGGTTATCGATGTTGTTTGCCGCAGGAATGGGATCGGGTTTAGTGTTTTGGGGCGTGGCAGAGCCTGCGATGCATGTATTACAACCGCCTTTAAAGCAAAGTTTATATCCTGATCGCCAAGCTGCAGCTTTGGCTATCACGTTAGTGAATTGGGGGGCACATGCATGGGCCTTGTATGCGGTGTTTGGTTTAGTGCTCGGTGGTTTAAGTCACAATAGCGGTAAAGCTGGGGATATCAGCGCACCAGTACTGAGCTTAACACGGGTATTTTTAAGCAGAATAGCTCAATTAAAGCTCAAATTTGTGATCCAATTATTAGCCATTTTAGCTATATTTTTTGGTGTGGTTGGCACGATTGCAAACTCTACCTTATTGCTACGCAAAGGAATTGAATTAAAGCTGAATGTTCATTCGCCGTGGTTGATTAGTTTAATTATTATCGTGTTACTGGCGCTGCTATATAGTTTGTCTGCGCGTTTAGGGTTAAAAAAAGGCGTGCAGACACTGAGCCAATTCAATGTGTTTTTAGCATTTTTTGTCCTTGTTTGGCTGCTGACGATGGTGCCACTGCAACCGATCATCGATGTTGCTATAAGTGGCAGTACGTATTATATCCAGTTATTAGTAACTGGAACTTGGCAGTTTTCTAGTCAATTAAACGAGCCTGCCTGGGCGAATAGCTGGACCTATAATTATTATTTTTGGTGGTTAGCGTGGGGACCATTTGTTGGCGTATTTTTAGCTAAAATAAGCCAAGGACGACCGGTATGGCAATACATAGTCGGCGTGGTCGTTGTGCCAACGTGTGTGACTATCTTATGGTTCAGTGTTTTTTCTGGATCTGCAATTGGCTGGGACAGTGGTCATAGTAGCGGCATTATGGCCGCCATTAAAATTGATTATACCCAAGGTTTATTTGTATTTTTCAAACAGCTCGGGTGGCAAGGTGGCGTACTTATTTGGGCAAGCTTGCTGTTATTGCTGATTTTTGTCGCCACCTCAGTTGACTCTGCCATATTAGTGATCCGCAACTTAGCGGGAGCAAAAAGCAGTCATAGGCTAAGCTTATACACTTGGTCTTTTGTACTTGCTTTGAGTGGCTGGGTATTGTTACTACAAAATAATGAACTGCTAAACCGCAGTTTGGCGGTCATTGGTGCAGTGCCATTTTTGTTTATTTTTATTTTGCAGCTAATTGGTTTTGTGAAAGAATTTATCAGTGAGCTGCAAGAGTAAGCTCGGCGTTATTTAGTTTGTCATAGTTTTTCATGTTGAATTAATTGCCATGTTATTACAGTTTTTTACAGTGTTTTTTATTTTCTTAGTTATAGTAACTATCAGGGATACAGCAACAACCGACAGGGAATTTTAGATTATGTATAAGCAGGTAATTTTAACGTTATTAGCAAGTCAGTTACTCACAGCATGCACGGTTGCGGGGGTGCTTGTTGATAGCACTATTTATACAAAAGCAGATGAAAATGCTGATGCAGATTTAGCGCTTTCCCCTGCACATGTTACGCCGCAAAAAGCTGTGCCAGTTGCTGAACAACAGACTTTATCATTTACTGATTTGGGTATTGAGGTAGATAGGTTTTTGGTTGGCTTAGTACAACAGCAAGCAGAGCCGCAGGTGATCTGTAAAAGAGTGACTAAAACTCTAAAAGAGTGTGAGGAAGTAACGCCTGACAACCTCACACAGAAGCAGACTACTGAGCCTGCAAATACGATTGATGAAATAATAGGTGTTCGTCAATAAAGCTACTGATGAAAAAGTAACTATGGTCATAACCTGCATGCATATTAATTTCTGCAGGGTAGCCTTTGTCATTTACTTGCTTAAATAAGTTTTCAGTTTTTAGTTGTTCAACTAAAAAGTTATCAGCTTCACCTTGATCAATACGCATTGGTAGGTGATCAGTTTCATAGGCCTGACTCATTAACTCGCAGGTATCATAGTGTGCCCACGTCGATTTATCGTCGCCTAAATAGTGGCTAAACGCTTTTTGCCCCCACGGACAGTTTATTGGGTTCACAATAGGACTAAATGCCGACGCACTGGTGTAATTTTGTGGATTGCGCAGGGCAATCATCAACGCGCCATGGCCCCCCATAGAATGCCCACTAATTGCCTTTTTGTCGGTCACTGGGAAGTGTTGCTCAATTAAAGTGGGTAGTTCGTTTACCACATACTCATACATATTGTAGTGGGTGTTGTAGGGCGCTTGCGTGGCATTAACATAAAACCCCGCACCTTGGCCAAAGTCATAACTGTCTTCATCGGGTACATTGTCACCACGAGGGCTGGTATCTGGGGCAACAATGGCAATGCCTAATTCAGCTGCTTTTTTGAAAGCACCGGCTTTTTGCATAAAGTTTTCATCCGTGCAGGTTAAGCCTGATAACCAATACAGCACAGGTACTTTATTGGTTTGGCTTGCGCCTGGAGGCAAAAATATCGCAAATCGCATTAAACAATGAGTACTGCTTGCAGTATGGCTATATTGTTTGTGCCAACCACCGCTGACTTTTGCAGCACTTAAATTATCTAACATAGTATCCTCGCTAACTAGCCACACACTCAGTGTGGCTACCTTGATTAATAGTGGATAACAGTACGAATACTTTTACCTTCATGCATCAGATCAAATGCGTCATTAATGTCTTCAAGACCCATGGTATGCGTAATAAAGTCATTTAATGCAAATTCGCCTGCCATGTAGCGCTCAACAATCTCAGGTAGTTGTGAGCGACCTTTAACACCACCAAAGGCGCTACCACGCCACACGCGACCTGTGACTAACTGGAACGGGCGAGTTGAAATTTCTTGCCCTGCACCGGCAACACCAATGATCACCGACTCACCCCAACCTTTGTGGCAACACTCAAGGGCGGAGCGCATAACATCAACATTCCCGATACATTCAAAGGAGAAATCAACGCCGCCATCGGTCATCTCAACAATCACTTCTTGGATTGGCTTGTCGAAATCTTTTGGGTTGATCAAATCGGTAGCACCTAACTTAGTAGCAAGATCGAATTTAGAGGTATTAATGTCGATGCCGATAATGCGTGACGCTCCGGCCATTTTCGCGCCAATAATGGCTGATAACCCGATGCCACCTAAACCAAAAATAGCTACCGTATCACCAGCTTGCACTTTTGCAGTATTGGTTACTGCACCCATACCGGTTGTTACACCACAACCCAGTAAGCAAATTTCTTCTAAAGAGGCTGCTTTATTTACTTTGGCTAAAGAGATCTCTGGCAGGACTGTGTACTCAGAAAACGTTGAAGTGCCCATGTAGTGATAGATTGGTTGACCATCTTTGAAAAAACGAGTGGTGCCATCTGGCATTAAACCTTTACCTTGGGTTTCGCGTACCGCTGAACATAGGTTTGTTTTGCCTGAGGTACACATTTTACACACGCCACATTCAGCGGTGTATAAAGGGATCACATGATCGCCCACAGCCACACTCGTTACACCTTCACCAACAGCATACACTACACCTGCACCTTCATGGCCTAAAATAGCAGGGAAGATACCTTCAGGATCAGCGCCTGATAGAGTAAACGCATCGGTATGGCACACGCCCGTTGCCGTGATTTTAACCATGACTTCGCCTTTTTTCGGCATCATCACATCCACTTCTTCAACAGATAGTGGTTGATTAGGTCCCCAAGCTATTGCAGCTTTTGATTTTATGAATTCTGACATGGGCTCTCTCTTTTTATTAATTACATGGATGGTTAAAACAATAGCGTTATTTTATTTGTTTCTCAAACAATGATAATCTTCATTTCTATAAAACACTTTTACAGTATAGTAATAATGAGCCGTTGGTTAGGTATAGATGAGTTTATTGCTGTGGGCGAAGAAGGCAGTTTTACCCGCGCAGCAAGCATACTAGAGGTATCGGTGGCGCATATTAGCCGCCACGTAACACAATTAGAGCAGCGCTTAAATACTCAATTATTAACGCGGACTACTCGTAAAGTTGTACTTACCAAAGAAGGCGAAGTATTTTTACACCAGACTAAGCAGTTACAGCATGCTTTAGACGACGCTACTGGGTTACTAGCACAACAACAAAGTACACCAAAAGGTAAAATCAAACTCACCGCGCCAGTCATGTATGGTGAGAGTTTTGTGATGCCTGCGGTGCACACCTTTATGCAACAGCACAGCGATGTTGAAGTCGAAATGGCATTGAGTAACGAGCAAGAAAACCTACTGGAAGGGGGCTTTGACTTGGCTATTCGTCTGGGTCATTTAAAAGACTCTAGCTTAAAAGCACGGCGTTTAAGTGAGCGTCACTTTGTAATTTGCTGCTCAACAGCGTATTTAGCCCGTTATGGTGAGCCTCATACCTTAGCTGAATTGCAATATCATCAATGTTTAGTCGGTAACAGTAGTTATTGGCGTGTTTGTGAACAAGGACGTGACAAACATATTAAAATAGCAGGGCGATTGCGGTGTAACAGTGGCTGGGCGTTAGCTGACGCGGCTAAAAAAGGGTTGGGTATTATTCAATTGCCGAATTATTACATTGAAAGAGACTTAGCTGCGGGAGATTTAGTGCCGATTTTAACCAATAACCAGCCAAAACCAGAAGGCGTGTGGGGTGTGTATCCACCGCGGCAGTTTGTGGCAACCAACGTGCGCGCATTACTTGATCATCTTATTAAATCTCTAAACTAAAGTTTAATTAAAGTGGCTCAATTTTAATACAGCAGTGGATTTGTCATTAATTTTTACATTTTTGCGCATACCCAATCGCACTTTATCTATGCTAGTATGAGCCCAGAATTGGCATTAAATGTAACCATAAATAATTATGTTTCAACCTGTTAGCCTGTTTATCGGGCTGAGATACAGCCGCTCCTCGAAAGGGAACGCATTTATCTCGTTTATTTCGTTTTTCTCCATTGCCGGTATCGCTATAGGTTTAATGGCATTATTTACTGTCAGCTCAGTGATGAATGGGTTTGAAAATAACCTTAAAACTAACATGCTGGGCCTTATTCCCCATGTTGAAATTGCAGCTGAGGGGCAAACACAAGCACAAATGACGCAACTGCAAAATGATATCCTGGCGTCAAAGTTTGTCAAACATGCGAGTTTGTATCGTCATGGTGAGGCTATTTTGCAAACCAACCGTGATCTTCATGGCGTGTTATTGCAAGGCTTGTACGATGATAACGCGTCTTTGTATAAAATTAGTGATAAAGTTGTTCAAGGTAACTGGCAAACCGTTATGGCATCGCGCTATAACATTGCCGTTAGCCGTTACTTAACCAGAAAACTTGGTATTGGTTTAGGCGATAAAGTGCGAGTGATTATGCCTAATGCATCCACTTATACACCACTTGGTCGAGTTCCTAGCCAACGTTTATTCACGGTTGCTGCCATTTATGAAACCGGCTCCGAAATCGATATGAGTTTGGCTTTTACTAGTGGCGAATCGTTGCAACGCGTGTTAAAGCTACCAGCAACTAGCGCGCCTAATTTAAGCATTTCACTCAACGACCCTTTTGAATTAGATACCTTTAGCGCATCAGCGAATAATATTTTAAGTCAGCATTCTGTGACCGATTGGCGTCAATCGCAAGGCACTTTATTTGCCGCGGTGGCGATGGAAAAACGCATTATGTCAATGTTGCTCGCGCTTATTGTGTTAGTGGCGGTATTTAATATTGTCTCTGCGTTGACCATGATGGTGAGTGAAAAACAAAGTGAAGTGGCTATCTTACAAACCCTTGGTTTAACCCCCGCGCAAGTGCAGCAAGTATTTATGATCCAAGGTTTATACAATGGTTTGATTGGCACCAGTATTGGCGCAGCACTTGGCCTGTTACTCAGTGCATATATTAACGAAGTGTTGGCTGGGATAGGTTTAAACCTGTTAACAGGGATTGCTCTACCAGTTAAATTTGACGTAATGAGCTTATTTGTCATTGCCGTTGGTAGCATCACCATGAGCTTTTTAGCTACTTTATATCCGGCGCGTAAAGCTGCCAATGTTAGCCCCGCAGAGGTATTGCGTTATGAATGATTTAGTTATCCAATGTGAACAGTTAAGCAAAGTTTATCAAGATGGTGCTAGTCAAGTAGAGGTATTAAAAGGCATAGATCTAACCTTACAACAAGGTGAAATGCTGGCAATTGTTGGTAGTTCTGGCTCTGGCAAAAGCACCTTGTTGCATATTTTAGGCACCTTGGATTCACAAACTGCCGGTGTGGCAAAAATTAAAGGCCAGCAAGTTGCTAAATTATCTCGTGCTGAGCAAGCAAAATTTCGTAACGATCATTTAGGCTTTATTTACCAGTTTCATCATTTGTTGATGGAATTCAATGCGGTAGAAAATGTTGCGATGCCTCTATTGATCAAAGGTCTCAGCGCTAAACAGGCCAATGTTAAAGCCTTAGCAATGCTTGAAAAAGTTGGCTTATCTCATCGTAGTAGTCATAAACCATCGATGTTATCAGGTGGCGAACGGCAACGGGTGGCGATTGCGCGCGCATTAGTAACAGAGCCTGATCTGGTATTGGCTGATGAGCCGACAGGCAATTTAGATAAACAAAATGCAATTAAAATTTACGATTTGATCAAAGAGCTTAATAGCAGTTTAAATACCAGTTTTGTGGTAGTAACCCATGATTTAGAATTAGCCGACAAACTGGGCAAAATTGCGTATCTTGACGATGGTAAGTTGGCAGTCAAAGAGGCCAGCTATGTTGCTTAGTGCCTATTTAAGTAAACGTTTTAGGGCAAGCTCTGGCAGCAGCGATGAGAAAAATGGTTTTGTTAGCTTTATTGCCAAAGCGTCAACCATTGGTATTTTACTCGGTGTTGCCGTGCTGATCGTGGCGTTGTCAGTGATCAATGGTTTTGAACAGCAACTAGTACATCGTTTATTAAGCGTTGTGCCACAAGTTGAGTATGTTGCGCCAAATCGCGCGATTGATAATTGGCCTGAAAAAGTGGCAAAGCTCAAACAACAGCCCGGTGTCACCGGTGCTGCACCGTTTATAAGCGTAAATGGTATGGCGCAGTATAAAAGTGAACTGAAAGCGGTTGAAGTACGCGGTGTAGATCCTGCTTTTGAAAGTGAGGTCTCTGCGGTTAACCAGTTTACCCATGGCAAGTTGGTCAGCCAGATCAGCGAAGACGAAATTATTTTAGGCCAACAAATTGTAAAACAGTTAGGGGTTGAGCAAGGGGAGTTAATTACCTTATTGATCCCCCAAGTAAATCAAACTAGCACGGAGATATTAGCGCCAAAAAGAGTGACCTTAACCTTAGCCGGCATTATTGAGATGGGTGGGCCAATCGATAGTACGGCGGCATTTATTCATCTAAGTAAAGCGCAATCAGTGCTTGGCTATGAACAGCTGCAAGTAACCGGACTTCGTTTAGCGGTAACCGATGTTTTTCAAGCGCACCAAATTGCGCTACGGGTTGGCCAAACAATCGATGACTATGTGTATATTTCTAGCTGGTTTAGAACCCAAGGCAGCTTGTACCAAGATATACAAATGGTCAGAACCATTGTTTATATTGTGGTATTTTTAATTATTGCAGTGGCGAGTTTTAATATTGTTTCATCGTTGGTGATGGAAGTGCGAGAAAAACAGGCCAACATTGCCATTTTAAAAACCATGGGCGCAAAAGACAGTACAATCTTAGCAACGTTCATTTTACAAGGGCTTAGCCAAGCCTTTATTGGTGTAGTGCTTGGCAGCTTTATTGGTGTGATGCTAGCGCTGAATATAAGTGAGCTATTTACTTTAGTGAGTCAATTACTCGGTGCTAATCCGCTCGAAGGGGTTTATTTTATTGAGTTTTTACCCAGCAAGCTGGTTTGGCAAGACATTGTGATCACCGTGATAGTTACTTTTATGCTTGCGGTACTGGCAACCATTTACCCCGCATGGCAAGCAACCCGTGTTGATCCTGCTAAGGTGCTTGGTAACTAAGCGTAGCTACGCAAATAAATTATTTTAATTATGCAATGGCGTGTTTTTGTCGTGTTATTACGATCTTTGCCGTCATTTTTTGGTTTAATAGCTAAGCGTAAATATTATAAAAGGAGGCACTATGTACGCATATCAGCAAGTTCTTGATTATTGGTTTGATGAGCTAGGTCCATCAGGCTGGTATAAAAAATCAGCAGCAACGGATGCGACGATACGGGCAAAATTTGCAGAGCTGTTAATGGCAATAATACAAGGTGAGTGTGCCGGCTGGCGCACCACTGCACTTGGTTCATTAGCGGAGATCATAGTGCTTGATCAATTCTCACGTAATATTTACCGCGATACACCACACGCATTTAGCCAAGATCCGCAAGCACTTACCCTTGCCCAGTTTGCAATCGAAAAAGGCTTTGATAAATCGCTGCCCGAGTCGCAACGGGTGTTTTTTTATATGCCGTTTATGCACAGCGAATCAAAATATATTCATAGCCTTGCACTAGCTTTATTTAAAGGTTTAGCAAACGAAGACTATGAACTTGCCCATAAAAAGATTATTGATCAATTTGCCCGTTACCCGCACCGCAATGAGATTTTAGGGCGACCTTCAACGGCTGCTGAGCTCGCTTTTTTAAGCCAACCCGGCTCGCGTTTTTAATTCTTCGTATACAATAACTGTTTGATGTTTTCCGCTAGATTTGCCGTATTAATATTGTCGCACAGTTTTATATTCTCTATTGTAATGCCAGCTAAACTGGCATTACTGGCGATCACGACAATATTTTTAAACTGCTTAAATTCAATCACAATAAACTCGTTAAACAATGAGCGCAGTAATAACAGTAAGTTGATCACCTGTTGCTCGTTGCTTGGGGCGAGATTGATGGCTATTTTCCCACGTGGCGTAAGGTGAGTAAAACAGGCATGCCAAAACGCGTGCTTTTGTAACAGTGCTTGTTGTGACTGGGCGCTAAAAATATCGATTAAAATCACATCAAAACGCTGCTGGCACTGGGCAATAAAATGCTCAGCGCAATCATTAATAATTGGCGTAGTTTCGTCGAGTAAAAAATACTTCTGCGCTGCTGCAATAATATCAGCGCTGATTTCAACTGAGGTGAGCTTAATTGCGGACTCCTTTAAGGCGCGTTCAAAGCAACCACTGCCAGCACCTAAATTGAGTAACTGAGTGTTTGCTGTGATAGGCAATAGGCAGATAAACATTGCCTGATTAACAGGCGCACAGAGTAAATCTGGCTGGGTTTTATCCATAACGCCTTGTATAACGTGATCATCGCCAAGGGTAAACCAGCGATATTGGCCGTTTTCCACGATGCGTAATAATCCATACGGGCTGCGTATATTGGCTAATAGACTGCTATGGGGGAGCTGGGTTAAATCAAGCATCAGTGGTGTCATGTCGGTACTGGCAGATTGGATTGGGGATTGAGTAAAATATCAATAGGGGCGCCTCATTAACTCTGTTAAACTGTGCGGCTTCTTAATAAGCCAGCAATACTTGCTTGGTTGTCTTATCTTACTCTGGAATTTACTTTGACTAATAATGATATTTTACGTCGTCTGCGTTATACCTTTAATTTAACTGATACTAATATGATTGAAATTTTTGCAGCGGCCGATCATGTCGTCACACCACTGCAAGTGACAGGTTGGCTTACCAAAGAAAGTGAAGCAGGGCATGTAGAGCCAAGCGATACTGAATTTGCGACTTTTCTAAATGGCTTTATCAATACAAAACGTGGTAGACGCGAGGGTGAACAGCCGCTTCCAGAGAGCAAACTAAATAATAATATTATTTTAATGAAATTGCGTATCGCATTGAATATGAAAACAGAAGATGTGATTGAGGTGCTTGCCTTAACCGATTTTAATTTAAGCAAACATGAGCTAAGTGCTTTCTCACGTAAAGCGGAGAATAAACATTACCGTGTCTGTAATGATCAAATCTTACGTAACTTTTTAACCGGTATTCAGTTGCAAAACCGCCCAACAATTAGCGGCGAATAATCTAGCAGATCATATTCGCAGGAGTTTAGCGCGGATATGATCAATCCCCTTTAATAAAACCTCTTTTAAAATACGCCAAGACTCATTTTGCGCTGTGCTACTTTTCTCCACAATACTAAATTTAATTACTTTTTATAGATTTATATTCACTTACAGTGGGTAATAATTTAGTGGGCTTTATGCTAACTCAAAAATAATTCACGTTGTTGGGCGTTAAATAGACTGCAATAGCATGCTACAGTGGTGAAAATTGCCATTACTTTAAGGTTCTTACTGTATGAAACATAAACTTGATCATGTCTATTTCAATATTTGATAAAACAATAACAATTAACACGGAAGCATAATTATGAATTATATCCACAATACTATTGCACAGTTAAAACACACCAGCCCCGCACAATGCGAATTTTATCAAGCCGTTGAAGAAGTGCTTGAGTCTCTTGAACCTATACTCGAAAACGTTAGTAAATACCAAAAAAATGCCATTATTCAACGCTTAGTCGAGCCTGAACGACAAATTATGTTTAGAGTGCCTTGGCTTGATGATAACGGCAACATTCAGGTTAATAAAGGTTATCGGATTGAATTTAACTCAAGCTTAGGGCCGTACAAAGGCGGTTTACGTTTTCACCCCAGTGTAAATGCCAGCATCATAAAATTTTTAGGGTTTGAACAAATTTTTAAAAATGCATTAACGGGTTTAGCCATTGGTGGCGGTAAAGGCGGCGCTAATTTTGATCCTAAAGGTCGTTCCGATGCTGAAATAATGCGCTTTTGCCAATCATTTATGAACGAATTGTATCGCCATATCGGCCCAACGACTGACGTACCCGCGGGTGATATTGGCGTGGGGGCGCGTGAAATAGGCTATATGTTTGGTCAGTATAAACGTTTAACCGGTCGTTACGACGGCGCCTTTACGGGTAAAAGTTTATTGTGGGGTGGCTCACTAGTACGCAAAGAAGCCACTGGCTATGGTGCGGTATATTTTGCTAATTATATGCTGCAAGCACGCGATGGCAGTTTGCAAGGTAAGCGCTGCTTAGTGTCTGGCGCTGGCAATGTCGCAATTTATGCGATGGAAAAACTCTATCAGTTAGGGGCAACCCCGATCACTTGTAGCGATTCAACGGGCACGCTTTATCATGAAGCGGGTATTGATCTGGCACATGTTAAACAGCTCAAAGAAGGTGAGCGGGCAAGTTTAGCCCGTTATGTAGATAAACACAGCGATGCGCAATATATTCCTGCTGCAGATTATCCCGATGATGGCCATGCGGTGTGGCGTTTTGTCGCTGATGCGGCTTTTCCCTGTGCGACACAAAACGAGTTGACCGAGTCCGATGCACAGGCGCTAATTAATAATGGCTGTATTTTGGTAAGTGAAGGTGCAAATATGCCAAGCACAAAAGCGGCTATTGATGTGTTTCTCGATGCTAATATTGCTTACGGGCCAGGTAAAGCCGCCAATGCCGGTGGTGTTGCAACAAGCCAATTAGAAATGGCGCAAAATGCCAGTATGCAAACGTGGACGTTTGCAGAAGTGGATACTAAGCTGCAACAGATCATGAAAAATATTTTTGATACCGCAAGCAATACCGCTGCTGAGTTTGGTGAGCCAGGCAATTTAGTGTTAGGCGCTAATATTGCGGCGTTTCGCCGAGTTGCCGATGCAATGATAGAGCAGGGCGTTGTGTAATTATTTACGTAAAGCTTAGTTCAGTTAGCCCACTATCACAGTGGGCTTGCACTAATTATTATACTGATTATTTCACTAATCGGTGATTAAACGAGTTAATCAGTTGTTAGTCTCAAAATTATTTGCAGCATTTAATCACTCACGTATTGTGGTTTGGGTATTCATTCATCAACAATAAAAGAGCATCAACCATGTTTGAGCAACAAAGCCACCTTCTTGCATCCTGTAAACCTGCAATACTTATCAGTACACTGTTTATTGCCACGAGCACGCTGGCGGTCGAACCAGATCATCAAGATCAAACCAAACTTCATGATATTGCCGCGTCGGTATCGGCTAAGCGGATTGAAAATGACATTCAAGCTTTAGTTGATTTTGGCACCCGGCATACTTTATCCGATACTAAATCAACAACGCGGGGAATTGGCGCGGCGCGGCGTTGGATCAAAGCAGAATTTGAAAAAATATCTGCCGAGTGCGGTGGCTGTTTAGAGGTTTTAGAAGTTAAAGACACAATTTCAGGTGAAAAACGTATTCCAAATCCTGTTGAAGTGGTCAATATCATTGCGATCCAACGTGGTACTGATGAACCTAATCGTATGGTAATGATGTCGGGCGATATTGATTCTCGGGTCAGTGATGTGATGGATTTTACCAGTGACTCACCTGGCGCGAATGATAATGCATCGGGAGTGGCTGGCGTTATTGAATCAGCCCGCGTCTTGTCAAAGTATCAGTTTAACGGCTCGATTGTCTATGCGGCGCTTTCAGGTGAAGAGCAAGGCCTGTTTGGTGGTAAGATTTTAGCGGATTATGCAAAGCAGCAAGGCTGGCAAGTTCATGGTGTGCTCAATAATGACATGATCGGAAATATCACCGGCATCAATGGTGTAACCGATAACACCACCGCACGTATATTCTCAGAGGGCACACGTGTCATTGAAACCAAAGAGCAAGCCCATAAACGCCGTTTTACCGGTGGTGAGGTTGATTCTGCCAGTCGTAATTTAGCCCGTTATATTGATACCATTGCCGATCGCTACATTCCAAATTTAGATACTATGCTCGTGTATCGACTCGATCGTTTTGGCCGAGGTGGGCATCATCGCCCATTTAATGACATGGGCTATGCGGCTGTGCGAGTGATGGAAACTAACGAAAACTACAATCATCAGCACCAAGATTTACGCACCGAAGATGGCATTGTTTACGGTGACACTATAGATGGCGTTGATTTTGATTACACGGCAAAACTCACTTCACTTAATGCAGTGAGCCTTGCAGCTATGGCGTGGGCACCCGCGCCACCAACAGGGGTTGAAATATCAGGTGCAGTGCAACCGAGCACCACCTTAAAATGGCAAAAGAACAGCGACAAAACAACGGTTGGTTACAGAATTTACTGGCGTTATACCAGTGAGCCACAATGGCAGTTTAGCCGTTATGTGGGTAATGTAACGCAAGCCACTCTTAAAAATGTTGTGATCGACAACTATTACTTTGGTGTCGCCGCAGTGAATAAAGACGGCATTGATTCACCGGTTGTATTCCCTGGTGATGTGGGCGCATTTGAGCACTCGGTAAAGTAATATCCATTTGTAGCGCAAGCCAGCCTTGCGCTACAAATAGGTTGTTATAGCAAAAATAGAAGATAACAAGGAATGTTCAGATCAAACATGGTTAAAAAAGCGTTATAAAATGAATTCTCGCCTACCCACACTTAACTACGACATAGCCATAGATAAAAGTAATTGTGTTTGAGTTTTTTTCAACAACTCGCGGGGTTATTTCTTGTATTTTGCAATAACAAAAAAATGACAAATACAAATCCCTTGATTTACATTTAGATACAGAGGTAGACTGAAAAAATTGAAAAATTCAAAGGATTTTCTGTCTGCAACTCGCGGGTTTAAATCCTTTGAATAAGCTGTTAGGTTGCATATGAGCACTGAGATTGAACCAATGTATGTTGATTGTGGTGAACATGGTAAGCGAGTTGCAGCTGTCGTCTGTTGCCATTTGTTGAAACCAGAAGGTGTGCCTGTAGGCTTTATTGAAAATTCTAGCGAGCCTAATGACCTTCAAGCGTGGTGTTACAAATGTGAAGCCTTGTTTGATGAAGAAGATGGTATGACTGAAAAGTTTCGAGCCTTTAATAAAATGTCGGTTGTGTGTGTCAATTGTTATGAAACATCAGCTGATTATCACAGAGTCGAGGCTCAATAGTGTTTGTTGTAAGTCAGCAACCTAACAAGCCAAGTCAGCGGGAATTTTACTCGCTGTACAACGCTCATAAAATCCCCTGCTTGGGGCGTTATATTGCTAATTCAAACTATGGGGAATTATGGATATTTGGATAGGCGGTGAAATAGAGTCAACTATTGAAGATAAGTATAGAGCAGCTCGCAGTCAATTAGAAAACCATTTATCTCACCGACTAGAAACAATGTCATATGAGCTAGAGTTAGACTCATTAGATTGCATAGCAATAATAAGAAATGACAATGAGTTGGAAGAGCTACAATCTTACTCTAAAGAAGATAGAGACATGGATTTCCGTTTAGTAATCGATTTTGCTGAGTTCACTGCCGCATCATCTAAAGAGAGCAAAAAGTTATTGCTAAATATGCTTCTAAGAGCAGTCGAGCTATTGTCTCAGAATAGCGACGTTAACGAACGGGAAGCGTTGAAACTTAAAAAAGACCTAGATTTAATAGGTATAGAGTAATCGCAATATAACAAAACAAATTAAAAGTGCGGACAAAAATCAGTTGGCTTTGTTCGTTCCTCACAAGTTTAGCCAACTAATTTTAGCCGTTTATTTGCGGCGTTATGGCAAGGGAGTGAATGAACATTGTCTGTAGGTGAAAGAGTACAAGAGTGCATAAATAAGCTTGAATCGAAGGATCCAGTCAATGCATTCATTCAGCTTTCTATTGCTATTGATGGTACAGCAAAAAAGGAATATCCGGGTAAGAAAACGTCTTTTAGGTGTAAGAAATTCTTGAAAGAAAATCTGCCCTTTGTAATGTGGTCACTTACCAATGGAACTCCATCAACATGCAAGGACTTCAAGTTTGAGTTCTCAGGAAAAGGTAAACCTAGTGGATATACGAGCTTCGAAGACATCGTCTATAGTGTGCTGAGATGCTCACTACTTCACGAAGGCGAAATGCCCGAGAAAGTAACTTTTATAAATGAAAACCACATTGGGATGCATGATGGGAAAATGCAATTTCCAGTAGCTCTAATAGGAAGCTTGTTGTTTTCTGTAATAGCTAGCTCATCTAACTCCAATCAAAAGGTTTTCGAGAACACTCATTTTGTATTCGGTGAAATAAAGGCATACGTGAACAATATGTGGGGTTCTGAAGTAAAGGCCAAAGAATACATCAGGAATGGTTTTGAGTATAACGTAGAGAAACTGCTAGAAAGCCATAACAAGCCAATGCAGCCGACCTCTAAAGCGCCGGCTGATTGAGGAATTAGTAATTCAAAGGAGTATACCTCATGGAGTGGCTTTCAATTGCTTCAAGTATTTTTAGTTTTATGACATTAGCCATTTTAGGTTGGTTTGGTAAGTCTTATTTTCCAAATTACCTAAAAGAAAAATCTAAAAATAAGGCTACGAAAGAAGATATTAAAGAAATAACTTCACTAGTAGAATCGGTAAAAAAATCTAACTCTATTGAAATTGAAAAAATCAAATCTCAAATCTCAAATTTCAAATGAAGATAAAGTTCTTGAAAAAAGGCGTGAAGTTTACGAAGAAATTGTTTCATCTCTAAAGATATTTATTTCTGGTCACGCTGCAACAGAAGAGCACAAAAATGACTTTCATGCTGCTTGCTCTAAAGCATGGCTTTGGGCGCCAGATCCAGTATTAGTAGCGCTAAATAAGTTTTTAGATGCACAAATATTGCTAGCAAAGAAAACAGGCGAAGTAGATCAAGTTACAGCAAAGCAATTATATGAAAATGTAGTAGTAGCAATGCGTAAAGATGTTGGCTTTTCAACAACATCAGAAGAAAAATTTCGTTTTGTCACATTCAACTAGAATGCTAATCGGGTAGCAGGAGGCAGTTAAGCAGGTCGCTTACGGCAAATACATATAAGGAGCGCTACGCAATAATCCTTACATGATTAGCACAGTATTTGCTTATATTCCTCTAAAGCGCAGCGTCTCTTAACCTCTTTGTGAATAATTCAATTAAAGATTTTTTGCACAAAGAGCAGAGAAAGAGAAGTAAATGAGGATTAACTTGAA
>NZ_DRGM01000196.1 GCF_011050055.1 Pseudoalteromonas prydzensis
CTTAATGTCATCTTGTCCAGACCCTGCAAGTATTGAAGGCGCATATCGCTTTATCCGTAACGATAATATTTCTGCTGATGACATTGAGGACTTACCGGCATTACTTGCCAAAGAAGCGGCTATCTTTACAAGGCGTTTAGTGCGGCGAGGATCGGTAAGCTTAGCTTTACTGAAAATAAGTTGCGCCCATTCGAGAGATTCATTGCTTACCATATTCATGACCTAATTTTTTTGTTTATTAGATCATGAATATAAGAAAATAGAAACTTCTGTATAAGAGACAGGCTTCGAGCTTCGAGCTTCGAGCTTCGAGCTTCGAGCTTCGAGCAATAATGATAAGCGGCATAGAACAAGCCAATTCAAATAGTTAGCTTCGTTTATTAGAACACGTTTATTTGAATAAGTCCTAACTTGATCTGTCAGATTTGTACCAAAAGAAGTCATAGCCGAGCTGTTCAGTGAACGATCCCAAATAGCAGGAAGCAGGCCGCGAGGGGTAAGCCTATTAATTATATATTTTCTCTATAGCAGACATTGAAATTTTGCAGTTTTGTCGAAGTGAAATTTGTCTAAGGGATAATATTATATAAATTTAACCACGGTTTAAATTCAGTACATTCTTTCGAAAATCGTTCTCAGAATGCACTGTTTAATTAGTTTTTATCTTGAGAGCTACAGAAGACTGCACTCATTCTTTTATTGTAATTTTTCGCTGCTGCTGTTGTGCCTTAGCTGATTTAGGCATACTCACATGCAATACACCTTTCTTGAAATCAGCTTTAATTTTATCTTCTTCAACACTGGGTGGAAGTGAAAAACTTCTTTTAAAAAAGCCATAACTGCGCTCCATCATGTGGTAGTTACTATCTTTGCCTTCTTCTTTTTCCGTTTTCTTCTCACCACTTAAAGTCAAAATACCATCTGATATTTCTAGATTAATGTTATCCAACACTAGTCCAGGAAGTTCAGCAGAAAGACTATACGACTTGTCATCTTCGACAATATCAACTTTAGGGTTGAGACTCATGTTGGTTGAGCCAGAATTGCTAAAGGCTGGATGCAAAAAAGGCCAGTTACCACTAAATTTATCAAAGAAGTCATCTATGCTCGGAAAGTGCGTACTTAAAGAGCCAATACTTTTGTTTTGCCCATTATGTGGTTGTTTTGTTATAGAAATATTTGTCATTTTTTTCTCAAAAAATTTTAGTATGTGAGTTAAGTATCAGTCCCGATTTGATGACGGAACTGACTCAATGTGTTTTGCGAACATTAACTATCTTGATAATTGTATATCGACGGTTTTTTCTGCTGCTAACCAATCTTCCATTTGGTTACCATTTTTAAAACCTCGTGCGCTAGCAAGTTCATATGCCTCTGCTTTAATCTTACTGTGACGATGAGAATCAACATTTGGCTTATTGGATTTAGTCGTTGATGTTGCGTTTTTTGAATTTGTATCACTCATTTTAATGCTCCTAAATATCGACCTGATGAAACTTAGAACCCAACAACGAATAAATCATTGCCGTAAGAAAAATCAGACCTTCTTTCAATTAAATTGATGAGCTATATAAACTTTTAATGCTAATGTTTAGCTATTAAAAGAGTCATTTTGGCTCGTATTGCCATATCAAAAAACGCCCCTTCACTATCCATTAATAGCGTCAATGTATGACATATTAAGAATAATCATTATAAGGCTTAAGTACCGTTCGCCAGCGCACACAATTTAAACAATTTGTTGCTTGAAATTATTTTTTTTGCACAGCTTCTGATGCGCGATTGAATTTTTATGGTGACTTAACTTTCTTGTGGTCAAACGGCATTTTTGTGGGGGTTACTTCGTTTAGACAGTTCATATTTAAATGATGTGAATATGAACTTATAAATCAATTATTGCTTTTGAAAGGTGTTTTGTTGCTCATACTTAAGGCGCTCAGCAGATACTTGCCAATGCCTAAAAGTTGAGTTTCTGTAATTATTTTTCAAACCAGCATAGGCTTCTGTAATTTCTTTATACACGTTTTCACAATTTGCCAACTTAGATATATCAGGGTGATACATACGTGCCAATCTGCGATATGAACGTTTGATTTCATTTGCCGATGTGCTTAATTTAACTCCCAGTGTTTGATAATAATCATAAAGTTGCATACTAGCCCCTCATTAAAATTAATTAATGGTATAAGTCAGTTGACACTCATTCCTAATAATTCGCCTGATGTTAAATCAAACGAGTTGCTTTACTACAGCAATGTCGGGCTTGTTAGGGAACAATAGTAAGATTGTTAATAACACTGCGCACTCCAGGGGCTGCCCATGTAGCTCTTAGGGCTTGAGTACGTTCACCTACGGACGCAACACTGCCAGAGAGTGTAACGGCGTCGTGATTGGTGCGAACAGTAATTCGACGTGGTTCTATGTCAGCATTACGTTTAAATGCATCTTCAATTTTAGACTTAATATCAACCCACTTAACAGACGGTTTGATTGTAATAGCATTAGTTACTCCAGTGACACCCATCAAATTTTCCACACTACGCTCAGCGGCATTTTTTTGGTATTGCCAATCTACTGAGCCATCAAGCGTGACCTTACCTTGTTTTACGATTACCGTTATTTTGTCATGGGGCACTTCAAAGCTCCACAACAAGGCATTTGCTGCTGCCGCAGCAATATCACTATCGTTGCGCTTGTGAAGACCAAGTATTTCTACTTCTATTTCATTGGCGATAGCCGATACACCCAAAACACTTTCAGCTGCACTGACCGCTGCCGAACGTTGTGTAAAGTGTGCCACCTGACCTGTAAGGGTTATGACACCATCCTTTGCAGTTACGCCAATATGTGCAGCGTCGATATTGGGACGCCAGCGAAGTTCACTTAATACATCATCTCTTAGTTGTGAATCAGTTTTCATGTATTTCTCCATACATTGGATTGAGTAGAAAATAACATTTCACCAGATGCCTACTGCTAAATTATGAAAAGTGGTGAGTTATTTATATTCGATAATTTAATAATAGTAAGATTGAACTAATGTAAGTTAGAAAACTGTGCGCCAACACACTTCCAATCTACTTTAAGTCAAAAAAGCTGATTTAATTGATATTCGATTTGGAGTCGTCGCATTGAATGGGCTTATTCATGGCTTAATTCGCCATACGCTCTTTAGTTTTTAGAAAACATTACGCTTACATTATTTTGTCCAAGTATCTGTTGTAACTGGTTGGGATCCTCGATATGGCCAATACGAGTGTATGAATATGAGGTATCAAAATCCTTATAGAAGACAACTATAGTTCGATTACCCCACAACATGATATCGCCATTATGAATACGTTTTGGGCGATGTTCATCAGTTGATATTGATTTCGGCAGTTGGGCGTGCTTTTCATTATTATTAAGGTCATCCATGTTGAGAGTAAATGGTAACATGGCTGAAAATTCACGCGCTGCCGGTGTGTTGATTAAGTTGGCTTTGAAACGATGATTTCCAATGGTAATCCACATATACGAACGCTCCGATTGAGTTACGGTGTGTTTAGCTGCGATTGGATCTGTTACTAGCTGGGCAGCATAGCTGCTACTTAGTGCTAAGCATAACAGCAATAATAGGCTAGCCAGTTTGATCAACGTTAAGCGCAGCCGAAGATCTATTATGCCTAAGGTACTTACTTTGTTGGTGCTAACAGCAAAATTATTCATAATAGTGGCCCCATTAATTTTATTATTTCGATAAACGAGTAGATTTTATTGTGCTTGTAGGCGTGATGCTTGCAATGCGAGAAAAGCACCAATTAACAATACAGTCGCGCTGGCAATAAAAGTGCTTTGGTAGCCATCAGCATCAAATAGTAGCCCTCCAACGGTAGAGCCTAACGCGATGGACATTTGGACAACCGCAACCATCAAGCCACCTCCGGCTTCAGCATTATCTGGTATCGCTTTTGCGACCCAAGTCCACCATGCTACGGGAGCGGCAGTGGCGAACAATCCCCATAAAGAAAGTAGTATTGCTACGATGAACACATTACTTCCTAATGGGATTAAGGCGATGGCAATCATAGCCATAAGAATGGGAATACCGATCAGCAAACCGTATAACGTTTTTTTGAGAAATGAGCTGATGATGAATGTGCCAATAAGCCCTGAAAACCCAATAGCAAGTAATAGCAGAGACAATGTAGAGACGCTGGTATGTGTCACTGTTTCAAGGAAAGGTCTCAAGTAAGTAAATAGAGCAAACTGTCCCATAAAAAAAGCGCCACAGCCTGCCATACCAAGGGCTACGGTACGGTTTTTTAGTATCTTGAGAATATTTCGAGAACTCGATGTGTTTGTCTCCGTTTCCATAGTAGGTAAGGTCAACCATTGCCATATTAAGGTGATTAGCGCAATAGGAATTATCGCTAGAAAAGCACCACGCCACCCAATAATAGACCCTAAATAACTGCCTAATGGTGCAGCAATGACTGTTGCCATCGCATTACCACCATTAAAAATGGCGAGAGCTTTAGGTACTTTTTCAGGTGGCACTAATCGAATGGCCATTGCCGCAGACATTGACCAGAATCCACCAATGACCACGCCGATGAGCCCACGTCCCAACATATAAGCTATGTAATTTGGTGCTAAAGCTACAATGGCCCCAGAGATTCCCATCAAGAAAGTGAGTGTTAATAGTAATTTCTTACGGTCAATGGTGCCGATAAAAGCAGGCAGTAATAGGCTGGTCAGTACAGCAAAGATGCCAGAGATTGCAATGCCTTGGCCTGCCATTCCTTCCGTTATCTGTAAGTCGTTTGCAATTAGTGTTAGTAAACTAACAGGCATAAATTCGGACGCGATAAGTGTGAATACACATAAAGACATGGCAAATACGCCACTCCAATGAGCTGTACTCTCAGTCAGCTCAGAAGATGAGCCATCATAGGTCGTCGTTGATTTCATAAGTTCGTTTATTTTGCCTTTATTTTATAGAAGTGCCTCATGTGATTAAACAACACACGTGGTTTCAAAAGCCGGATTCAATTAATTAGTTAATAGGGCAAAAAATCGCTCTTATGCCCATACCAACCATGTAACGACAAATAGCTAACTATATCGATTAAGCGAGATGTTGTTTGAAGAAGCTGGTGAGCTTGTCAAACGGAATGACATCCATTTGATCATATAAATCAATATGGCTAGCACCGGGAATAATCATTAACTCTTTTGGCTCAGCAGCATTTTCATAGGCCGTTTCACTAAAATAACGTGAATGTGCTTTTCCACCATGAATGAACAGAATAGGACGTGGTGAAATTTCTTTAATGTAAGTTAATATCGGCATGTTCATAAAGGATAGTGGTGTAGTTTGCGACCAAGCGTTACCCGAGTTAACGGCACGTGGGTGATAGCCGCGTGGTGTCATGTAGTACTCATGGTAATCAACCTTAAATTGCGGTTCGCCACCTTTCAATACGTTGTAAGGTGCTTGATAGGCTGGCGTGCCATTGTTTGCATCTTGCCAGCGTTGTTGGCTTAGCTGTTCGAGTGTTTGTGTGCGTTGCTCTAGAGTGACACTGTCGTTATAACCCTTAGATATAACGCGGGTCATATCATACATAGTGCTGGTGACAACGGCTTTGACACGTTTATCGACGGCGACTGCATTTAGTGCCATACCACCCCAACCACATACACCTATCATCCCGATACGCTCACGATCCACATTTGCTTGTATACCAATACAATCTACCGCAGCGCTAAAGTCTTCCGTATTGATATCAGGTGATGCAATGTTACGCGGCTCACCACCACTTTCACCAGTGTAAGACGGGTCAAAAGCAAGCGTAACAAAA
This sequence comes from Pseudoalteromonas prydzensis, assembly GCF_011050055.1. Classification (GTDB taxonomy): domain Bacteria; phylum Pseudomonadota; class Gammaproteobacteria; order Enterobacterales; family Alteromonadaceae; genus Pseudoalteromonas; species Pseudoalteromonas prydzensis_A. The sequence continues at coordinate 5,847 of NZ_DRGM01000196.1, forward strand.
CCACGCTCAGCCATTGTTTGAGCGTAAAGACCTGACGATTGTTCTTTCACTGCACCAAAAGGTCCACCAACAACTATCGCTGGTAATTGACCTGGGGCATCCTTGGGTTGGTAAAGGTCGGCAACGAGAGTAATACCATAGCGATTTTTGAATGTAACTTTTTTATGATCGACCTTGTTACTTTTGGCAAATTTTTTGTCCCATTCATCGCTTAACTTTAATGATGATTGAGCAAAAGCTTGAGTTGATAATATCGTGCTCAGACCTAAAGCAATAACGCTTGCTCCAGTCATTTTCATCATATTTCTACGTCCTTCATTGGCTTCATTTTTTTTAGAAGTAATGCTGGTATTTTTAATGGATTTATCCATGGTTTTCTCCTGATAAATTGAGCGAGTATTGCTGAGCGCACTTTGCATAAAATGTTCAAATATTTGAACGCCATGAGTCTTTACTACCCGTGTGATAGGCATTCATATTTGCCATAAATAATGAAATAAAGACGATGGTTTGTTTTACTAGTATTTAGTTTTACAGTTTTGTCCGATTTATGTTAGCAAGATCCTACTCAATGCTTGCCTAATACGCCGAATGGATAGAATTTCAGGTGACTCTAGGTATGGAACGACCTATTATTAAGTAAATCAAATTTGAGGAATATCGAATGATTGCTCAACACGAATCGAGAGCTGAAAATAAACAGTTAGATATAAATATCAGTGATATGCAGGCTAAGTTAGCTAGGATTATCGAGCAAAAAACGGTAGGCAATGAAGATAGTTCTACGTCAATTGAAAGCTTGTCTCTGTTTCGTCGGGAAGTGGTCGCGAAACCTTGCGCTTGTACAATTGAACCAAGTGTTCTTTTTGTCGTGCAAGGAACTAAGCAGTTGTTAGTTGGAGAGCAAAACTTCACCTATGATACACAACATTTTTTACTCAATTCATTGGATATGCCTGCTAGCTCGCAAGTAATCGAAGCCAGTTTGGATAATCCTTGTTTAGGGTTGATGTTAAAAATTGATATGCAGCTCATGGCCGATATTATTGCTCAAAATGGTATGAATCCTTCTCATGATAGTTCTATCAATGGAAGCTCTGCCATAGGAACCGTTACGTCTGATTTATTGGCACCGTTTATTCGGTTATTAGATCTACTAGATGAGCCTGAAGCTATTACAACACTTTCGCCACTCATTGTGAGAGAAATTCATTACCGCCTTTTGACTAGCGATCTTGCTGGTCGGATTTGGCAGATTGCATCATCGGGAAATCAAGCTAATCGAATATCTAAAGCCATAGGTTGGCTTCGAATGCATTATTCCGAACCATTAAATATTGAAGAGTTGTCGTCACATTTACAAATGAGTACGACGACCTTGTATCACCATTTTCGTAAACATACATCGATGAGTCCTTTGCAGTATCAAAAATGGTTACGATTAAACGAAGCCCAACGTCTGATGCTTAACGATAATTCCGGTGCATCAAGTGCAGCATTTCAAGTAGGCTATGAAAGTCCTTCACATTTTAGTCGTGAATATACTCGGCTTTTTGGAATATCGCCTAAGCGACATATTGAGATATTACGAAAAGGAACAAATCAATAATTTGGCCATCATGTCATTATTCAATCTAATTTATTTGAAAAGTGCATTTTCTCAATATATTTTCTGATCTGAATAGGGCCTCAGTTGGTTTTGTGCTTAACACGAACTTGTCCAAAAGAGTGTTAGGTTGTCCGTCCGGTATTCACTCTTAGCCGAACTTCGTCAAAGTGGCAAAAGGCAAATTGAACCTCCTTTTTTAATTTTTATTCGCTGTTATTTTTTCGGCAACCGCATTCGTGTAAGCGTATTGTCAGTTAAAACATAGTGGTGGAATAAGGCGGCGGCTGCATGTAATCCAATCAAGTAATAACCAACTTCCCCTGCGGTTTCATGCAGCTCTTTGATGGTTTTAGCCAAGTCTAAATCTTTACTGGCCAATGGCGGCAGCTCTAGACCAAAAAACGGAATTGGTTTGCCTGCCGTGCTCAAAATTAACCATCCCGCAATAGGCATAGCAAACATGAACCCATACAAAATAATATGCACTAGTTTAGCCAGGTTATTTTGCCACTTAGCTGGCTCTGGTTTTATATCAGGAGCCGAACCACCTACTATGCGAGCAACTAGCCTAACGCTTACTAAGGCTAAAACCGATAAACCAAGCATAAAATGCCACATTTTAAAGGCATCTCGGGTTGTAGTCCCTTTGTCGAATAATTCGCGCAGTTCAATGCTTGCGTACACAGCGACAATCAATATGAACATAAGCCAATGCAAAGCAATGGAGATCGTATTGTAATGAGTTGTTGTGTTTTTAAAATTCATAATGCCTCTCGAAAAAATGTAGCGTCCTCATCAACCTAGCTCTTATGTTTTGGGAGCTTGAAAAGGTAGCCTCTACCCTTGTACGTATTAAATACTCCACTATAAAGTAACCTATCGTTACTAAGTATTTAGTGATCTAAAACATAAATTTATATTTTAAAACCATGGTTAAATATGGTTAGTTAAGCGTAAACAGTGAAACTTAAAATAAACTTAAGTGATTGCATAACAAAATAATAACCGTTGGTTACCTTTAGAGAAGTATTTGCTAGTTAAACTAATAATTGAAAAGATCATGAATTTGCGTCGTTTTTTACACTGCGGCTCTTAAATTAAACAATACCAGTTCGAACCATGGCCAGCTTTTCGATACCGTGATCGGGTGTCCATCTTTTAAACTCAACAAAGCCATGCTTTTTATACAGCTTAATCGCGGGCTCGTTTACTACCGCGGTTTCAACTATTGCAGTTGTTATCGCTGTGCTAGTAACGCACTCACTTAACACATAGCGGATTAACTTACCGGCAATGCCTTTTCTAAAATGCTCTGGGTCAACCGTTAAGCTATTAATCTCTAATCGCTCATTGATAATTACCAGTTCAATAACCCCTGCAAGCTGAGTATCGTCATAAAATCCATAAAACAGTGTTTGCGAATTGTGTATATCATTAACAGTGCGCGATAAAGGCGGAAAGTTAAGCGTGCCGATTAATTCAGCTTCTATTTTATAGGAGCGTTGAAAGATGGTGTAAATTTGCTTTGCCACTGCCTCATTTGCATTATCTAACTTTGCAATCATTGTTTGAAATTCCTTGTTTGTAATACGCTGTAATATGTATTTTTTGGCAATCACCCTACACTTTCCCTCGATTAATGAATGCCAGCACAATGGTGTGCAGCACTTTATAAAAGGAAGAAGAAAATGTCTGATGAAAGCTTATACCTAGTTAAATTACAGTTTCAATCTGGTGTTGTTGGTGGTGGCTCAATGGAAATTCAGTTTGCCGTAGATCCAAAAACAGATGCACTAAATGGCCGTGCTAATGGTCACATTCAAGAAGGCACACAACATTCACCACAATTTACATCTAGCGCTTCGGGGCACATGCATGCTACTGGTTATAATGATATTACTAAAGTTGGCGCGCTAACAGGCCAAGCTGTGGTGTCTTTTCCGCCTCCTGCAATTGGTAGCTACCTGTCACCATTTACCGCGAGCTTCGCAGTTGATAACCAATGGAATGGTAAGGGCAGCTTTTCCGTGGGTGATAACACCTACCAATGTAAAGTGAGCTTAATTGACTAAGTAGAACATAGTTAGCAGTTCTATATAAATTAAGCGACGAACAAGCGTCGCTTAATTCTCTCAAAAACACGCTATTGTTTGTTACCCAAACTTCACCAAACTCGAAGCTATCGCGATTCAAGTAATTGCTTAACTTCTTATCACATAATTAAACGGTCAGAGTCTTCAATCAGCTACCCTGTACTGAAAGACGACCTATCGGCAAGAAATCTAAAGTCCAACCTAACCTCCATTATAATCTGCGTATTAAATTTGATTAAATCGACACTTTCCTACCATTACTTTTCCTTTATTTGGTCCAATTAAATTAACCAACTGATATAATGGCACAAAATATTAAGGAAAATTAGTGATGAAACTAAAAACAACAGCTGCCTGTCTTTTAACCTTACTACTTTCTGCCTGTGGTGGGGGAAGTAGCTCTGAAGAACAACAAAAAGCAGCAAATAACAAACCTACTATAGTGGGTGAGTTCAGTTTTGAACTCGCTGCGGGATCTAGTTTAGAACATGCACTTACTGTAAGCGATAAAGACAACGACACAGTAACTGTCTCTGTAATAAACAAACCTGATTGGCTAAGCTATGAACTAAGTGAAAATACACTAACGCTCAGTGCTTCGCCTACTCTTTTTGACATAGCTGAACATCAAATCGACCTATCAATTAGTGATGGTAAAGAGTCGAACCAGTTTAACCTAAGTATTGACGTTCACTATGATGCCGTTAACTTTCCTGGCGAAGCAATTACACTTGCAGATAAAGAATTAATCGGCACGTGGACTACAGCTGACTCTAGCTCACTATTTCATTTTTCAGCTGACCAAACAGGTTTTGCAAAAATTGAGAGTGACAACTTTCTGTTTAACTGGAATAACCCAGATGATGTTGAACTGCATACTCAAGAGTTTGAATGCATTGCAAATTGCATGCGTTCAAAGTTTATACCTCTCGAGATTTTAGCTAAGAAAGCTAATTCTATCCTAGCTAAAAAGTACACAAGTGAAACCGAATTCACTTGGCTTACCCTGATTAAGGGCGAGAAAAAAGCGCTTAGTTTTGATACTTATAGCGATCAACGCCAAGAGCAAACACTTAGACTAAGCCAACTAGGTAATGAAGAAGGCGTCAGATATACTTTCTTTGCCAATGTAGCGATTGAAGCCGAAGGTTACACTCAGTTGGCTGGATTTCACGAGAATGCAATTCTAACTGACGGTATATATCAATTTATTGAGCCTGAAGAGAAAGGTAATAGTATATTTGGGCAAGACTATACAAAAACGTTTCAAAATACTGATGGCTCATATCAACAAATCAGTTTTTCTGTTCAATTAAAACAAGCCGAACTCATTGCAAGCTTAGATGATTTTGCTGTTTTTGAAGTCACCTATCACTTTATCCCTCAAACATCTCAAGATACGGCTAATTGGCCTGAGCTTGAAAAAGAGCTTGTTGATCGCAAAACCTATAAAGTATTTAGAGGTGTTGCAGAAGCGTCAGTTCCTGAATTTTCAGCGGGTGATGTGTTATTCGGCTTATCTCCATTGTATTCAAATGTGCAATTAGCTGATGGAAGTTCCTTTAAAATAATCAATGCACCTATCACGGTTGATTCAGAAACTTCAGGACATTACTCAGTGAAAAACGCACTTACTGGTGAAGAGTTCACTTATGAGATTACGTTCAACAACTTGGGCGGTACTTTAGAATTCACCATAGGTACTGAAACCAGAAATGTACGCTATGTAAAACTCTACGATAATCGCATTGCTACTGTAGACGATTTTTACTCCAGCAAAAAACAATCAAGCTACTCTTACGCTAATCTAGCCCAAGCAGATACTACCTATAATGCGACTCAAGAAGATTATTTGAAAACCTTCTATGTTAACGATTTAAACGTGTTAAATAACAACAAGCATGCCGTTATAGAGCCTCACAATAACGGTACAGCCATTGTTTATAGCGGTGGTATTTTTGGCCCTAATGGCCGTTGGCAGTTTGAACAAGACAATAGCATGAGCTTTGTACTACCTTGCTCTCAAAATCAAACGATAAGTGGTTGTATCAATAATTCTGAAAAAATTGATGTGATCAACTACAAGCTTTTCAAAAAAGAAAAAGCCGGCTATTGGTTTTTAAGATCTCATACCAGTCAAGGCAAGCAAGCTGATGGAGAAATAAGCCAATCAGTAACGCAAAGTATTCAATTCTTAAAACTATGCGATAGCGTCTGTATATACAGAAGTAATTAACTAAAAATCGAACGATTAATGCAGATTATACTGTATTAATCGTTTGCCACATCATATGGCTATAAACTAACCACTAACCACTGACGACTTTATTTCAGGCATAAAAAAACCCCGACCAATGTGGTCAGGGCTATTAAAAGTGGTACCAGCGGCCGGACTTGAACCGGCACGCCTTGCGGCAGGGGATTTTGAATCCCCCATGTATACCAATTTCATCACGCTGGCATCATTTTTCTTTAACCTTCTAACATGAGAAGATAAAGAAAAACCACTTTAGAGCTAAAACTTATAAAACCGTCTTTGTCTCTATGGCAAGCATTATACAAACAATCAGAGGAGCAGCAAGCGTTTTTTACAAAACCCTGATCAACCGCTTAACAATTAAGCAACCATTAACATTCGCTCATTAAAGCGAGCTACGCTACAACTAGTATTTGTCTCGCTATTTGCTAAACTAGCGCGCAACTTAACTTTGTGAGTGTGTTTATGTCTGGTGAATTTCCACGTGCGGGCTTTTGGCGTCGCTTTGCTTCATTGATTTATGATTCTTTAGTCGTTATCTCATTATCCATGTTGACTGCCATTTTATATTTTGCGGCTATTCAGAGCTTAATTGCACTAGGCTTTATCCCACAAACAGAAGATCCTGCGGCCTTTATACAAGACTCTCCGTTGCTATATGGTATTCGTAGTGTCTTATTTGTTGGTGTAAATATTGTATTTTTTGCTTATTTTTGGACTAAGAGCGGGCAAACAATTGGTATGCGGGCATGGCGTTTAAAAGTACAAACGCGTGATGGTGAGCTGATCAGCTGGCCACAAGCCGTTATTCGCAGCATGTCAGCCTTACTTGGTTTGGGTAATTTAGTAGTGTTAGTTGATTTTAAAAACAAGCGTGCACTGCAAGATTATATTTCTAAAACCGAGGTTGTTGCGCTGACTAAAGAAGAAAACAAACGAATTTATCGCTCATTAGATTAAATTTTTTAGGAGCTAGCGATACATCTAGCTCCGTGCGTTATTAATTGCGCTTATTCAGCAAGTAAGTAGCAAAACCAATGAAGATAATACTCGGTAAAGTGGCACCGATAATTGCTGGAATTTGATAAACCATTACCACAGGGCCAAATATTTCATTGGTTAAGTGAAATACGATCCCCGTAACAACTCCCATCACAATCCTTGCCCCCATGGTTACTGTACGAAGTGGGCCAAATATAAACGACAGTGCTACCAGCAACATCACAGCAATTGATACTGGCTGCATTATTTTGCGCCACAGCGCTAACTCATAGGTACTGGTGTCTTGCTCATTTTGCTTTAAATAACCTAAATATGACCACAACCCTGTAAATGATAGTGACTCAGGCTTGACCGATACCACACCGAGCTTTTCAGCGGTCAGTTGTGAATCATAAAACTCTTCATCTTGCTGCTGAGTATTAATTTGCTCTTCGCCCAATTGCACTTTATTTACATCGCGCAGTAGCCAACCATCTTTGCGACTTACGGCTTCTCGCGCTTTGGTGATTTGCGTAAGTTGCAATGATTTATCAAAGTGATACATATTTACGCCATGCAATACGCCGTTTTGGTCAACATCTTCAATATTAATAAAGTTATTACCATCTTTGGCCCATACGCCTTGTTGTGCATTAAACACATCACCACCATGAATAGCGTGGTTACGCATTTCTTTCGCTTTAAGCTGTGCAGCCGGTGCGCCCCACTCGCCCAGTGCCATCATGCAAAGCGCCATAAATATTGCAGTTTTCATTACTGAGATAATTATTTGCAAACGCGACATACCCGCGGCTTGCATCACCACCAACTCACTGTTTGAGGCAAGC
>NZ_DRGM01000197.1 GCF_011050055.1 Pseudoalteromonas prydzensis
TAAAAGCGCACAACCACAAAAAGCACTCGATCTGTATTTGTAGATACGCGGATCCACACCAGCATGGGAGCGCCAGAGCATTGCAAAATATATTTACTCTGACGTTTAGTTTAACCTTTGCTTATTTTATTACTGGTTTTTTCAGTAATTCATTACTGGCAATCGATGGTTATGCAGTGGCTTCGTGGCCACCGTCAGGCATTGCCCTTGCGGGGTTTTTATTGTGCGGGCGACGCGCCTTAGTTGGGGTTTTGCTCGGTGCTTTACTCACCAATATGATTCATCTCGATCGTGTTGCTGATATTCTGCATTGGCAGGTTTTTTTACAAGCTTTAGCCGTCTCTTTAGCAGCCGTTTTGCAGGCCTGGGTAGGCTGCTATTTCATCGTTAAAATAATTAAAGCGCCGCTAGATTTATCCTCTTTAAAACACAGTGTGCAAAGCTTGATCATTGCAGGTCCTGCTTGCTGTGTGATTGCGGCAGCAATAGGCACCAGCTTATTGGTGTTCAATAATATAATACCGGTACATACCGCCTTTGATAACTTTGTCGCGTGGTGGATTGGTGACAGTATTGGGGTGTTAATTTTTACACCGTTAATATTGGCGGCTTTTAATTACGCACAGATGCGTCATCGCTTACAAGTAATTTTACCGGCAATCCTAATTTATGTCGTTATAAGTATTAGCTTTTATGCTGCCGCCAGTGTGAAAAAAGACAAAGATATTCAAAAGCAGGAAGCGAAAGTTGCGCAAGTGCAGTCGGAAATAAATCATAAATTAAATGAAATTACAGGGCATTTAGCATTACTCTCAACTTTTTTCGCCAGTAGTGCTGGAGTAAGTAATGATGAATTTAAGCGTTTCACTTCAAAACAGCTGGATTATAGTAATGAAATTCTTGCTTTTGAATGGGTGCCTTACGTACCAGCAGCACAGAGCACTGATTATCAGAATAGGGTTCGCCAACAACAAGCTGGCTTGAGTCAGTTTTATATTAAAGAGCAATCCTCTGCTGGGCTCTGGCAGCCCGTTAGTGAGCGAGATGCTTATTATCCAGTGCAATATACCTATCCAATTATAGGTAATGAAGAGATTATTGGTTTTGATTTGGCATCGAATAGCCAGCGTCGTAGAGCATTACTGTTGTCAAAAGCATTGAATGAATTCGTGGTTAGTGAACCTATTGATTTATTACAGAATAAAGCGCGCGAACAGGGTGTGTTGTTTATCAGCCCAGTATTTAATGATTTGGATACACAGGTTGACTTTAGAGGTTTTGTGGTTGCGGTGGTGAGCCTAGCGCGCTTAGCAAATACTTTACAATTTAATCATCACAGCCAAATAAGTGCAGATTTTTATGATGTCACCGATGTGCAAAACACACTCTTAATTTATCGCACTGCTCGTACTGATATAGAGCTGTTGAGTGAATACCAATTAGAGATTGGCGAACGAATTTGGCAAATACAGCTACTTGAGCCAAAAACACAAACGTCATGGATAATGTACTGGTTTGCCCAAATATTAGGGATGTTATTTGTGTGGTTACTGATCACTTTCTTAATTTCAGTAACAGGCACGAATATTCAGGTTAGGGAGCAAGTTGCTCAACAAACACGCGTTTTGCGACAAGAAAAACAAAAAGCGGATGAAGCAAGTCAAATCAAAAGCCAGTTTTTAGCCAATATGAGTCACGAAGTACGGACTCCGATCAATGGCATCAAAGGGCTGCATTATTTAGCGTTACAGCAGCAAGATTGGCAACAAGCTCGTCATTATATTGAACAAGCTGATGGCGCACTGAGTGTGCTGCTGCGAGTATTAAATGATGTGCTGGATTTTTCAAAGATGGAAGCGGGTAAACTGGATTTAATGCAAGAGCCAATTGCATTAAATAAGTTAATTGATGAGTTAATTAATTTGGTGCAATTTGAAGCTGATATCAAGTCGCTGAAATTACTATTAGAAATCGATAGCACAACTGAACTACAGCTAGATTGTGATCCAATACGGTTAAAACAAGTGCTGCTTAATTTATTAAATAATGCGATTAAGTTTACCGCCGCTGGGGCTATTACGTTAAAAGTATGGCAACAGCGTGACAGTATATATTTTAGTGTCAGTGACACTGGTATTGGTATTAGCCAAGCAGCCCAACAGCAGCTATTCCAACCGTTTGCTCAAGCTGATAGCTCTACCTCGCGACAGTTCGGTGGCACTGGATTGGGATTAAGTATTTGCAAGAAGCTGGTTGAATTAATGGGTGGAACAATTAGCCTAGTCAGTAACGAAGGGCAGGGTTCAACTTTTACTTTCACCTTACCGCGTACTTCACCGCTTGCGAAAGCAGAGCAATTAGGGCCACAGTTTAATGATATTGATACAAACAATATATCGCTCGCTGCATTTAAGATCTTATTAGTTGAAGATAATCTGCTCAATCAACATGTTGCCACCGCTATATTAAAAACCAAAGGCTGTATTGCTGATGTTGCTGTTGATGGTTTTGAGGCGATAGAGAAAGTCTCTGAAACCCGTTATGATTTAGTTATCATGGATATTCAAATGCCGAATATGGATGGCTTGCAAGCGACTAAAGTGATCCGTGATGAGTTATTTATGCATGAGTTGCCTATTATTGCTTTGTCTGCAAACGCTCATGATGATGACGTTAAAAAAGCCCTCGCAGCTGGTATGGATGGCTATTTAACAAAACCAATTGATGCAGAGAAGCTATTTAAAACCGTGTGGCATTATCTACACAAAAGTACTCATTAATATTATTAGTACTTATATCGAGCGGGGCTGACAAATGACCTCAATAATACCAACAAAATCATCTAAACTTGAATTACCGATTGAAGTGCGTATCATCCGCGCAAATTAACTGAACTGAGTGCTAATTATGATCAACAAAAAACTCCCTTTGCTAGATATTCATCGCCATTTAGATGGTAATGTCCGCGCACAAACAATTCTTGATTTAGGCCGTCAGTTTAATATTCAACTGCCCGCTGACAATGTTGCAGCGCTAATTCCACATGTACAAGTTATTGATCCTGAACCTAACCTAATGGCTTTTTTGCAAAAGCTTGATTGGGGCGTTGCAGTGCTGGGTGACTATGATGCATGTCGACGTATTGCCATTGAAAATATCGAAGATGCCCAAGCGCAAGGCTTAGATTATGTTGAGCTGCGTTTTAGTCCTTATTACATGGCGCAAAGCCAAGGTTTACACCCACAAGGCGTGGTTGAAGCGGTTGTTGATGGGATTAAAAGTGCGACTCAAAACAGCACAGTTAAAGCTAATCTGATTGGTATTATGTCACGCACCTACGGCACTAAGATTTGCCAGCAAGAACTAGATGCCTTACTGGCGTTTAAAAATGATTTAGTAGCGATTGATTTAGCCGGTGATGAAATAGGTTTTCCAGGTGAGCTATTTGTTGATCACTTTAAACAAGTGGGTGATGCTTACTTAGCGGCGACCATACATGCTGGTGAAGCGCTAGGATCGGCAAGTATTTGGCAGGCGATTAACGAACTGGGGGCGGGGCGTATTGGCCATGGTGTCAAAGCTATTGAAGATGCTAAGCTAATAGACTACCTACGTGATCACCGCATAGGGATTGAGTCATGTTTAACCAGTAATGTGCAAACCAGTACCGTCGCTAGTTTAACAGTACACCCACTGAAACAATTTTTAGACCATGGTATTTTGGCCTGCATTAATACTGATGATCCAGCTGTCCAAGGCATCGAAATTGAGCATGAATACGCGATTGCAGCACCGGCGGCAGGGTTAACTCAAGCGGATATGGAAAAAGCTCAAGCCAATGCTCTCGATATTGCATATTTGAGTGATGCTGAAAAACAGCAACTAAAGCAAGCTGCCGCTTCACGATAGTTGCGATGTACAAGCCATTAAATTATGCAATGCACCTAATGTTCACGTTGGCAGCTTAGGTAGTTATCATACATGGCTTTAAGAATATCACTACGGCCTATCATACCTATGACCGTAGTGCCTTCTACAACGGGGTAGTTTTTCGGCTTACCGGTTTTCATTTGCTCTGCAAGTTCCATGATGTTGGTGTCTGCATTGACGGTGACAACCTCGGTTTGCATCAGTTGTGAAACCTTAACCACGCCATCACAAAAATAACTAGTTTGCATTAATGGTTTTAGTAGTTCTTGCTCAGAAATAAAGCCCACTAAACATTTATTATCGTCAAACACCGGCGCGCCCAGTAGTTTAAACTTTTGTAGTTCTGCAATTGCGGTGGTCATCTCGGTTTCGGGGGTAATATGCGGTAACTTGCGCTGCATAAAATCTTTTACTTTGGTGTTTAACATTTGGCTCTCTCCCAATTAATGAGTTATACAAAGTATGGTTAAGGATTGGCCGTTTGTGAAATTGTTTATGTTGATTATGCTGATAGGTAACAACAATCACAGCTAAATTTAATTATCAGCTAGACCATCAGAGTGAGTTTGGTATTTGGCTTTCACTAACTCCATATAATGCGTTAAGCTTTTTTGTGGATTAGTATCGAATGTCTTGGTGAGCGGAACAATACTTTGAATACGATCTAAGCGAAACTCTCGGTAGTCACAGCGTAATTGACAATAAGCGATAAGAGTCCACTTTGCGCCCCAATATACCAGCCCTAAAGGGTCGGCAATACGCTGGCTTGGTCGTTGGTTTACATCCAGATAATGAAATTCAATGCAGGTTTTATTGGTGATGGCTTTACGCAGTATCAAAGTGGTCGTTTGGTGGCTTTTATCGTGATGAAATGCAGAGACTAAATACGGTAGCTCTGCAACGTGTTGTTTTAGCTTGTTAGGCAACACAGCATTAATTTTAGTAATTGCAGCTTGGGCATTCGCTGCTAACTGTGGATCAGTCCAAGCGCTGACCATTTTACTACCTAATAGCAGTGCTTGTAGCTCTTCTAGCGTAAACATCATTGGCGGTAGGTCATAATCGGCAATTAGATAGCCTGTGCCTGCCTCACCTTCAACGGGTACGCCCGAACTCTGTAAATGCTGAATATCGCGATAAATTGTTCGCTGAGATACATTCAAGCGAGCTGCAAGATCTCGGGCTGTAATCGCAAAGCGGCGACTTTTTAGTATATTTACTAGTTGAAATAGCCGCTCTGATTTATGCACTGGTTTGCGTTCCTTAAAATAAAGCTATTAGCTTTGCTGACAAGCTGTTTGGCTCAGTACTTCAAAGCGATCCAACTTTATCGATTCTTTTGCAATTAGAGAAGTGTACTGCTGGCAAATAGCACTATCAAAAAATACATCACGAAGTTTTTGGGCATCAGCAACCGTAGCAAAATAAATGATACTACTATATTGCTGGGTATCGGCTTGCTTAGCAAGGGAGCGGTAAAGTACGCCTGATTGGTTATCAATATAATGCTGAAAATCATTATTAGCGATGTGGAACTGCGCTAAGTTTGTATCAGTCTTTAGTTTGAAATTTACAACTTCGATTAAATTTGTGGTCATCATAGTTCTCCTTGTTTAAGAAGAGCTAAGTAAATCATAGCGGGCTGTCAGGGAATGTCAGTAACCAGCTTACGGATAAAAATTAAGCTGGTTACTCTGGTTATACTATTTGATAAATGCAAATGCATCGGCGTACATGTTTTCGCGAATTGCACCGTGGTTTAAAAAGTCATCACGAACAATGCCAATCATATCAAAGCGACCTGCCATATAAATATCGTATGGAGCAAGTGAGACGATATCGCTCATTACGGCTTTATGTACGTAGCCAGTGTGACCGGTCCAGCTGTCAGTTGGGTTTTCAACCACAGGAATAAACTCAAAGTTTTTGCGGCTGTCAGCCCATGCCTGCATTTCGCTATGTGCATATAAAGCCGATTCTTCGCGTACGCCCCAATAAAATAATACTGGGCGGTCACAACCAATTTCACTTAAATGGTCGGCCATTGATTTTGCGTATGAAAAACCAGTGCCACCGGCGAGTAAAATTATTGGTCGTTCGCATTGTAAGCGTAATTGTGAAATACCTAGGCCAGCTTCAATCAACACCTGAGTTTTCTCAGCATGTGCTGTGCGAAGGTGTTCAAGGGTTTGCATTGCATATGAATCAACGGCAGATGCGCCAATGTGCAGCTCTAGCTCATCACACTGTGAAGGGCGGCTGGCAATTGAAAACGCACGCTTGTCTTTTTCACCCAGTACGACTTGTAGGTATTGGCCAGCTTCAAAAGTAACGCTTTGTGCTGGTTTTAAAATGACTTTGTGAACAAATTCGGTTAATGGGCTGATAGCGACAACTTCAGCGTGTAATGTTTGCATGTTTTACCTTAAATTAGCAGAGACGCACTTTATTTGAGCAATAGTAGCATAACCGCGCAGTGAGTTTACAGCCTCTAACAGGCCAGTTAGAGAATATCTAAGCTTTGCCAAATTTCATCGACGCGATCTTTAGTTGCTTGATCCATCACGATAGGCTCGCCCCATTCTCGGCTGGTTTCGCCAGGCCACTTATTGGTGGCATCCATTCCCATTTTCGAACCAAGACCTGAAACAGGTGAGGCAAAATCAAGGTAATCAATTGGCGTGTTTTCAATTAAAGTGGTGTCGCGAGCGGGATCCATACGGGTGGTGATAGCCCAAATTACATCATTCCAGTCGCGCGCGTTGACGTCATCATCGCAAACAATCACAAACTTAGTGTACATAAATTGGCGTAAAAACGACCATACTCCCATCATCACCCGTTTGGCATGACCAGGATATTGTTTTTTCATAGTCACTACGGCCATGCGGTAAGAGCAACCTTCAGGCGGTAAGTAAAAATCGACAATTTCAGGGAACTGCTTTTGTAAAATTGGCACGAACACTTCGTTCAACGCGACACCTAAAATAGCCGGTTCATCAGGCGGGCGACCAGTGAAGGTACTGTGATAGATAGGATCTTTACGGTGTGTCATGTGAGTGACTGTCATTACTGGGAAGTCATCTACTTCGTTATAATATCCGGTATGATCACCGTATGGGCCTTCAGCTGCCACTTCGCCTGGCATGATATAGCCTTCTAACACTATTTCGGCACTTGCCGGTACTTGTAAGTCGTTTGATATTGATTTAACCACTTCAGTTTTGCTACCGCGCAGTAAGCCAGCAAAGGCGTATTCACTTAAAGTATCTGGCACTGGCGTGACCGCGCCTAAAATAGTCGCTGGATCGGCGCCTAATGCCACTGATACCGGATAAGGCTGACCTGGGTTTTCTTTACACCACTCTTGAAAATCAAGTGCGCCACCGCGGTGTGATAACCAGCGCATAATGATTTTATTTTTACCAAGCAACTGTTGGCGATAAATCCCAAGATTTTGGCGCTTTTTATAGGGACCTTTGGTGACGGTTAACCCCCAGGTTATTAACGGCGCTACATCACCTGGCCAGCAGTGTTGGATTGGCAGCTTAGTTAAATCAACATCATCGCCTGCAATAATAACTTGCTGACACGGTGCTTTTTTAACTTCTTTGGCCGGCATATTTAACACTTGCTTAAAAACGGGGATCTGACCAAATGCTTCTTTTAAGCCTTTTGGTGGTTCAGGCTCTTTTAAAAATGCCAGTAACTTACCGACTTCTCGCAGTTCGCTAACGTGTTCTTTACCCATTCCCATGGCAACGCGCTCTGGTGTACCAAATAAATTAGCCAGCACTGGAATATCATAGCCTTTAGGGTTTTCAAACAATAAAGCAGGGCCCTTAGCACGCAGTGTGCGATCGGCAATTTCGGTCATTTCTAGATAAGGATCAACTTCTTGGTGAATACGTTTCAGTTCACCTTTTTTTTCTAATAAATCGATAAAATCGCGTAGATCTTTGTATTTCATAGTGGGCCGCTTTAAAGCTTAAAAGACTGTCAGCATTATACTTAAATAAAAACGGTAAGCGAATTAATGAGGTGTCTTTAGGGAGTATTTAAGCGATCATTTTTGTCACATTATCAGGTGAGTAAGCTATAGTTTAAGACTAATGTTTGAAATGAGTTTTTGATTAATGGGTGGGCTTATCGTAAAAACATTTATCAAGGCTGTAATTGTTTGCTGTGTAATTACCTTTGTAGATCAAGTCAGTGCTAAACAATCATTAGATTCTGCGATCAATATACCACTTTTTAATGAGCATAGTGCCGTGATGTTAGTGGTGGAACCGCAAACGGGTGAAATTAAATTTGCTAATAAGGCTGCGGCTGCATTTTATGGTTACAGTATTGCGCAATTACAAACAATGCGCATCCAGCAAATTAATATATTTACCGAGCAACAAGTTGCACAGGAGCGTCAAGCGGCTCTGAGTAAAGGGCAAAACTATTTTGTTTTTCAGCACCGCTTAGCAAGTGGTGAAACACGTACCGTTAGCGTTTATTCAGCCCCATTTACAATTGAGAATAAAGATTTCTTATTTTCTGTAATACATGATATTTCATCGCAACGTAACCTTGAAAAAGCACTTTGGCATTACCAAGAGAATCTTGAAGAGTTGGTTGCCAGCCAAACTAATGAAATAGAACAAAAGCGCACCGATCAATTGCTGTTAGCGCTGATATCTATTTCTGTACTGGTGATACTGTTGGCGACGTTAACCTTGTTAGCTTTGCGATTGCGCAGGGCTAAAAAGTCGGCGCAAAAAGACAGTGCGACGCTAAAAGCGATTTTCAATAGTATTGATGATTTGCTGGTTTACACTGATGCCGAACATATAGTTATTACCGCTAATACTACGGCTGTGCAAAAGTTAACGGCCGGCGAGCCACTGGAAGATAAAAATATTTACTCATTTACTGAGTGTCCGAAAGGAGTTGCTGGGGTTGATAGTGAGTGTCAATTTCACGGAGCCAAAGAGGTATTTTGGGGAGAGGCACGAGTAACCGCCGTTATCGACGAAAAAAATAGCAAAATTGGTGAAATACACTTAATTCGTGATATCAGTTTAAAATTAAAAGCACGCCAGCAGCAACGACTTGCGAGTACGGTATTTTCGGCAACTAATGAAGGTATTTTGGTTTCTAATCGTGATAATGAAATTCAAACTGTAAATGCAGCCTTTACGCAGATCACCGGTTATCAAGAACAAGATGTGCTTGGTCAAACACCTGCAATATTAAATTCGGGTCGTCATAAACCA
>NZ_DRGM01000198.1 GCF_011050055.1 Pseudoalteromonas prydzensis
ATACTACGGTGGTTAGTCAAACGGGTCTCTTTACGTGTCGCTAAGTCTAGCATATACACTTCAGTTGCACCGTTTCTGTCTTTTGACAGCACTAATAATAGTTTTTTACCATCTGGCGAAAATTGTGGCGCGCCATTAATACCTTGATGGCTGGTAATAAGTTCACGTTTTCCAGAATATAAATCTTGCATGTAAATTTGGCTTTGACGATTTTCAAAGGTCACATACGCAAGCTTAGTACCATCTGGTGACCATGCCGGAGACATTAACGGCTCTTGCGAACGTAATAAAACCTGCTCGTTAAACCCATCGTAATCAGCCACTACTAGTTGGTAAGGCTTTGGTTCATCATCACGTACGATCACATAAGCAATTTTAGTTAAAAATGCGCCGCGCTCACCGGTGAGTCTCTCATAAATAACATCACTAATGCGGTGTGCATAACGTCTAAAGCCAGTATCGCTGATCACACTTTCGCGCGCTTCTTGAATATGATCTTGGTTTTTAATTAGTTTACCGTTGCTCATCATTTGTGTTGCGCCACCAGTAATTTGGCCGCGAATAACATCAACCAGCTCATAACGAACTAAATAACGACCATCTGTTTGCTGTTCAACTTCACCAACTAAAATGGCTTCAACACCTTTATTTACCCATGCAGCATAGTCTACGTCAGCATCTTTGCTAGGTAACTGCGGCATTTCATTAACGCCGATTGGTTTGAATTTACCGCTGCGCATTAAATCTGCAGCAATCACATCACTAAGCTTTTCTGGGATTGGCCCTACACCTTTATATTTAAATGGCACGATCGCAATTGGTCGCGCGCCATCTATGCCTTCGGTTATGACTATTTCAAGTGCTGCATTAGCAACACTGGCAAAGCCTAAAACGAAAATTAAACAAACTGTTTTCAACTGGTTGAACATACCATTCCTTTAAAATTGTGGCTTAATTGTTAAGTTAATATTTTTTAATTGCTCAAACACATCTTTATCTTTAGAAACTGGCAACGTATCAGCCATACGAACCGCTCTAAGCGCCGCTTCACATACTAACTTATCACCGCCTAAAGATTTAACCTGCGTTACCAAGCCATTAAAACCTAAGCGAATATTGACACGACATTGTTGATTTTTCATTTTTTCATCAATTAATAAATTTTGCTGGATACGCGCCATTATTAATGCTTTGTATTTATCAACCTCAGTGCCTACCTGCTGTTGGCGAACTTTATTGCGTGCGGCTTGCTCTGAAGCTAGCTGCTCTTGCAGCATTTGTTCTTGCAATGCTTTTTGACGCGCTTCTTCCGCGGCTTCTGCACGTTTTTTAGCGGCTAATTCTTCACGTTTTCGCTCGTCTGCAGCTTTCTTTAAAGCCTCTTCTTCCGCTTTACGTTTTTCAGCCGCAGCTTTAGCAGCGAGTTCTGCTTGCTCTTTTTGCTTTTCAGCTTGCTGTGCTTTCTCACGTTCTTTTTGTTCAATTTCACGGGCTTTTTTCGCCTGAGCTTGGGCTTGCGCGGTTTCTTTCTCTTTCGCGCGACGCTGTTGCTCTAGCTTTTTAATGCGACGGTCTTCTGCTTCACGTTGTTTACGTGCATCTGACGCACGACGCTCTAAATCCCGAATACGTTTATCTTCAGCACGTTTTTTGTCATCTTCTTTGCGTTTTAACTCAGCAATTTTTTGTTCAACCATTTTTTGGTCAACAGTCACCGCTGAAACCGCATTTTCAGCATCAGGCATAGCCTTGTTTAAGGTTACTTCCATTACTGTGGGCGCTGATGTATGAAAACTCGCCGTTCCTACCAAAACGCCTATTATAGCGAGGTGCAATAACACTGATTTTAATACTGAAGCACCCATATTAGTTTTTATTCCCTTCAAACGACTCAGTCATTAATCCCACTGAAGGTACACCGGCATTTTTTAAGAAATCCATCAATAATAATACTTCTTGATACGATACTTTACCTGAACCTTTGATCATCACTGGGGTTTCTGGGTTTTTCATCAGTTGTAACTTGATAACAGCGGCAACATCTAATGCTTCCATCGGCTCTTCAGGATCAGTTCCAATACTGACATAGTACTTACCTTGTGCGTCAATAGAGGCAATAATTGGCGGTGTATCTTTAGTATCAACTAAATCTGATTCTTCCATCTTTGGTAAATCAACTTTAACACCGTGTGTGATCAAAGGCGCAGTCGCCATAAAGATGATCAACAATACCAACATCACATCTATATAAGGAACTACGTTTATCTCTGCAACAGGACGACGTTTCTTACGCTGATACATTCGCTTTTGCCTCTATTTGTGTAGCTGCTTGACGGTGTAAAATATTTGCAAACTCTTCCATAAAGTTAATGTAGTGTGATTCCAGCTTTTCAACTCTATTAGCAAAACGGTTGTATGCAATAACCGCAGGAATAGCAGCGAATAAACCCATTGCGGTTGCAATTAGGGCTTCAGCAATACCTGGGGCAACCATTTGTAAGGTTGCTTGCTTAACTTCGCCTAACGCGATAAAAGCATTCATAATGCCCCATACAGTACCAAATAAACCAATGTAAGGACTAATAGAACCAACCGTTGCTAAAAACGATAAGCTTGATTCTAGTTTTTCAATTTCACGGGATAACGCAACGCGCATTGAACGATGCGTGCCTTCCATTACGATACTAGCACTTTGAAAAGAGTTTTTCTTATGGCGAGCAAATTCTTTAAAGCCAGCAATAAATAATGCTTCTATACCGCTTGAGTTACCGCTGCGTGATGAAATTTCGTTGTAAAGTTTGCTTAAATCAATGCCAGACCAAAATTTTTGTTCAAAGCGCTTGGCATTTGTTAACGCCTCAGAAATTGCTTTCTTACGTTGAAAAATAATTGCCCATGACATAACTGACATTGCTACCAGTGCCAACATTACCAACTGCACAAGAAAACTTGCTTCTAGAATTAAATCTAAAAAATTAAGCCCTGAACCCACATTAAACTCCTAATAAGATTTCTTGTAAAAATACCATTTCTTTTTACGCTAGGTATCTGACCAAAGGGTTGGCCAAAAAGTTGCAACTAGTGTATCGATTCAGATCCTTACTGACAACGCTATTGCTGTGAATTAGCAACAAAAAACGTTGAAAAGCAGGTCTGCAGCTTTTTTGCTTAGCTGAAAAACCAAGACACTTAAATCTTTATTCACAGCGACTTACGTAAACATTTCCACTCGGTGCGTATTTATAAACAAAAACCATGTAAAACACCTTGTTTATTCACAATCAGTGCATAACCAAGCAAAAGTAGCATTCTAAACTTAACGCAGGACAGTTAAACTAATCTGTTCAAAAACCAATCAATCAAATAAAGTTTCATAAAT
This sequence comes from Pseudoalteromonas prydzensis, assembly GCF_011050055.1. Classification (GTDB taxonomy): domain Bacteria; phylum Pseudomonadota; class Gammaproteobacteria; order Enterobacterales; family Alteromonadaceae; genus Pseudoalteromonas; species Pseudoalteromonas prydzensis_A. The sequence goes on from NZ_DRGM01000198.1 coordinate 3,380, forward strand.
TCAACAAACTACTAACCTACTGTGAATTTTATGAACAAAAATAACGCAACCAAAAAAATCTAGTTATTAGTTTTTTTTATCTGAAAATTAAATTTTTCTAGTTTGAACAAAAAACAACAATTGCGTATTATTCTCCCATACCGAGCTAGCGCAGTAATGAATACTTCATGAAGCCCAGTTCTTTGCAATATGAATCTGATTTTTCGTATTGCTAAGCTTAAAGTCCTCTTGATAAAACTTGATGAGTTTAAGCTATGTTCCCTAGATTACTTCCTTCAACTTGTTGTTTGCCCGCATTTTATGCGGGCTTTTTTTTGCCTGCAAATCACGCACAGCACGACCTCGCTATGGCGCATACAATATCGTTTATAAACTTAACAGCATGTGAATTATCTTAGGGCCTGTTTATCTTTCGAGGTTAAATTTGCAGCAGTGTGTTTGGTATTTAGGCAAGGCAGAGTCTATGTAGTGTGGTTGTTCCCCATAAATAGGCGATAACGTAGCATAAATGCCAAACACGCGCTGCCCTTCGGGTTCTTCCTAGGGGCGATTAACTCTTTGTTGCTCGATTTTTACTTAGCCCACTAGGTTACAAATCTCGCGCCGCGATTAAATCGCCCCTAGTTTGAACAAATTTTAATCCTAAAAGGTCAACAGGCCCTAGTCGAAATAGCTAAATACCTATGTAGCTAGGCGCTAAGCGGTTAAAAAAGAACTGTTGAGTTAATTGCAGAGGAAAGTTTGCAGCCATATTTGAGTATATAGCTGCAAAAAAATATAGTTTATTGTTGTTTAGGTAACAAACCAAAGTGATGGTAGGCGTTATCAGAGACAATACGCCCGCGAGGAGTGCGTTGTATAAAGCCTTGTTGAATTAAATACGGCTCAATCACATCTTCGATAGTTTCTTTTTCTTCACCAATGGCGGCAGCAAGATTATCTAAACCAACGGGGCCACCCATAAACTTTTCGATAATGGCGAGCAAGTATTTACGGTCCATGTAATCAAAACCGCTTTTATCTACATCAATCATGTTAAGTGCCAGCTCTGCCACTTCTGCATTAACAGTGCCGTCTGATTTAACTTGCGTGTAATCACGTACTCGGCGCAATAAACGGTTTGCAATACGCGGCGTACCACGAGAACGCTTGGCTATTTCTGTCGCGCCATCATCACACATTTGTAAATTTAAATAATGCGCAGAGCGCGCTACTATGGTCGAGAGATCGGCAACTGAATAAAACTCTAAACGCTGCACAATACCAAAACGGTCTCTCAGCGGTGAGGTTAACGAACCCGCGCGAGTGGTTGCACCAATCAGTGTAAAAGCCGGTAAATCAAGTTTGATCGAGCGCGCTGCTGGGCCTTCACCAATCATTAAATCAAGCTGGTAGTCTTCCATGGCGGGATAGAGTATTTCTTCAACTTGCGGGCTTAGCCTATGTATTTCGTCAATAAACAGTACATCCCCTTCTTCAAGGTTAGTAAGCAGTGCAGCTAGATCCCCTGCTTTTTCAAGCACAGGGCCTGAGGTGGTTTTAATACTGACATTCAACTCGTTCGCCACAATATTTGCCAATGTGGTTTTACCTAATCCTGGTGGGCCAAATATTAATAAATGATCAAGTGCTTCACCACGCGTGCGAGCCGCTTCTATAAATATTTCCATTTGCTGTTTAACATGGGGCTGACCAGTATAATCGGCTAATAGTTTTGGTCTAATCGCGCGATCGACTACATCTTCATTACTTTGTTCAGTCGCATCTATTAAACGATCCGCTTCAATCATGGTTTACTCACAACATTGATTTTAAAGATTCTTTTATAAGAACCTCTGTAGACATACCAGGCTTGGCCACTGATTTTACTGTTTTTTGTGCTTGCGCCAATTTATAACCTAACGATACCAACGCTGAGACTGCATCATCTGCAGTATTATTTGCGATCAGCGCGTCAGAGGCAGGCTCTATAACTGCATTATCACTAAATGGCGTGAATAAGTCATTACCCCAATCTTTTAATCGGTCTTTCATTTCCAGTACTAACCGTTCTGCGGTTTTTTTACCGACTCCCGGCAGTTTTACTAAACTAGTGGCATCTTCATTATTTACACAGCTCACAAATTGTTTAGCCGACATTCCTGAAAGTATTGCTAATCCGAGTTTAGGCCCCACACCATTGGCTTTTAATAACTCTCTAAATAATGCTCGCTCAATTTTATTATTAAAACCAAATAGTAACTGGGCGTCTTCTCTCACTACAAAATGAGTATACACAATGGCATTTTCGCCAATGTTTGGTAAATCATAAAAACACGTCATCGGCATGTTAACTTCGTAACCAACCCCGCTTACTTCAAGCAGAATCTCTGGCGGCTGTTTTTCGACTAAGATGCCATTCAAGCGACCTATCATATTATTTCCTTAAGCGTCCTCTAACGGTTTTACTGGCACTGCCCGCTAGTTTTATTAAATTTTGATCTGAATGCGCATGACATATTGCAATGGCTAATGCATCGGCGGCGTCGGCCTGCGGTGTGCCTGGTAATTTTAAAATATTTTTAACCATATGCTGCACTTGCGATTTATCAGCACCACCGTGCCCTACTACCGCTTGTTTAATTTGCCGAGCAGAATATTCAAAAACAGCAAGCTCTGCCATGGCAGCGCCCACAATCGCCGCGCCACGCGCTTGGCCCAGTTTTAATGCTGAATCTGGATTATGTGCCATAAACACTTTTTCAATGGCAAAGTGATCAGGAGAGAATTGTTCGATTAGTTGACTGATCCCTTGGTAAATCATTTTTAATCGAATAGGAAACTCATGATCGGCCAGTTTTATACAACCGCTGCCTAAATAAGTAAATTTAGCCCCTTGATGGGCAATCACCCCATAGCCGGTTAATCGTGAGCCAGGATCAATCCCTAAAATAATAGCCAATACTTGCCCAATCAGTGTAAATAGTTAATTGCAGTAATAATGCCAGAGCACTGTATAAATTACCAGTGCTAAAAAAGCCCGTAAAAACGGGCTTGTTTAATTGCTAACCTTTTAGGCTAAAGAGCGCAGCAACCCTTGGGTATTTTTGCGCATGGTTCTGGCTATCATAAAGTAGCCGAGTGATGCCACAAACACGCCCCCCACTAATGGCCCAATCAGCCAAATATGCGGGTGCAACTTACCGGCTAACTCAAACATCTCACGTTGTACTATTAATAACGCAACATCGCTGACCAGCGCAGCGACAAAACCAGCAGCGCTGCCAAGCAATAAAAATTCATACAAGGTCGCATTTTTTATTAACCGCCCTTTGGCACCTAAAGTACGCAATATAACAATTTCTTGCATTCGCTCGCCCAAGCTTGCTTGTACTTGGGAAATCAATACTAAGCCACCACACATCACCACTATCGCTAGTACAAAGCCTATCGCCAAGGACACTTGCGAAATAGTCGAGCGAATTTGTTTAACAAAACTTTCTACGTCTATGGCATTGATGGTTGGGTAACTGCGTAATAATTGGCTAAAGTCGCGCTTTTGCTCGTCATTAATACGTACCGATGAAATATAGGTCGCTGGAAAATCAGCTAAAACATCGGGGCTTAGAATAATAAAGAAATTAGGTTTTAAGGTTGCCCAATTCACTTTACGCACACTGGTAATTTTAGCATCAAACGATTGTGCCCCAATTAAAAAGGTCAGCGTATCACCCAGTTTTACATCTAAGCGCTCGAGCATTGATTCTTCAACTGACGCTTCAGCGGTGGCATTGTCGCCAAACCATTGCCCGTCGATGATCTCATTTTGCGCCGGCGGTTGCTCAAGCCAGGTAAGATTAAGCTCACGGCCAATACCTGAACGGGCTTCTTCGTCTTTCTTTTCATTATCTTGCAACGACACTTCACGGGCAACCAGCTCGCCGTTGACTGCGTTGATACGACCACGAACAGTCGGGTAAAAATCTGACACTTGAATGTTCTTTTGTGCTAAAAACGCATTTACATCTGGCAGTTCTGTTTCTGTAATATTCACCAAAAAGGCATTCGGCGCATCACTAGGTAATTGCGACTGCCAATCAGCGATCATATCGTTTTTAAGTACCACTAAAAATAACAACAGCTTTATAGCAAGCGAAAAACTGATCAACTGCACTGCATTGGCATTGGCCCGTTTTTGAATAGAGGCAATTGCAAGCGACCAACTGCTGCCTGGACGCAGCCCTAGCTTACGCCCACCACCAAAAATTAACCGTGATAGCAAAAATAAGATGGCGATTAAAACCAAGGTTGAAACAAATAAAATAGCGGTGATTTTTAAGTTATTACTAAATAGCCACATGAGTAAAAATACCGTCACAGCCGACATGGCTAAATGCACTTTACTCACCAACAGCTTATCGCCCAAATTACGGCGTAATACTCTAAGCGGTGGAATATCAAATAAATCTAATAACGGTTTGATTGAAAACATCACCGCACAAATCACCCCGGTGCTGATCGCTACAAACCAAGGTTTTAAACCCGCCGCAGGCAAAGTGTTATTCATTGATTTTGCCAAATAGCCAGTGGCAATTTCTTGTAGACCATAGCCAATGGCTAAGCCGAGCATCACAGATAAACCACATACTAGCGATAAATGCAGTAAGTAAATTTTGCTGATCGTTGCGCGGCTGCCGCCTAAGGTTTTCATCATCGCAACGGGGTCATATTGGCGTTCACAATAACGCTTTGCAGACACCGCAATCGCCACTGCCGCCAAAATAATCCCCAATAATCCTGCTAATAATAAAAAGCTTTCAGCGCGGTTTAAGCTATTTGCAATCGGCGATTGTCGGTCTTTTACCCCATACCACTGCTGATTTTCTTTCATTTGCGGTTTTAGCCACGCATAAAAATCGCTGATCTCGCTCTCATCACCGGCATACAATTGACGGTAAAAAACACGGCTGCCAGGTTGAATTACTTCGGTTTTTGCTACATCTTGGTTATTTAAAAGTACACGGCGACTACTCGAAAAAATATTAAATGGTGCGTCTGGCTCTTCAACCAGTACTTTTTCGATATGAAATTGCGCAGCACCGAGTTCAACCGTATCACCCACTTTGACATTTAATGCATAAAATACCGATTCACTAAACCACACATTACCAACCGATGGCCCCTGCGTGGCAACTTCAACCTCACCGGTTAAGCTACTTTTAACTTTTAATTCGCCCTTAAGTGGATAATGCTGCGACACCGCCTTAACTGAGCTTAATTGCATTTCGTCATTAGCAAATAACATAGTATCAAAGTAAGTGAGCTGTGCGGTTTGTAAGTTGTATTCGCTTGCTTTTGTTAAATACTCATCCGGTAATTCATGGTTACTTGCCAGCACGCGATCCGCGGCAATAAAGGCACTGCTTTTTTGTGCAATGCTTTGCCCTATTCGGTCAGTTACCATAGATAGTGTTAAAACCGTCAATACCGCAAGCGATATTGCCGCACAGATCACCGTAAGTTCACCACGGCGAAACTCACGGCTAAATAATTTTAGTGCTAATTTAGCCCACATTCGCCACAGCCTCATTGGTATTTTTAACTAATTGCCCCGCTTCAATTTGCAAAACGTGCTGACATTTCGCAGCCAGTGCTTCGTCATGCGTCACTAACACTAAGGTCGTACCGTGCAATTTATTCAGATCGAATAACAATGACTCAATTAATTTACCGTTTTTGCTATCAAGGTTAGCGGATGGCTCATCAGCAAATAAAATCTTTGGCGTGCCAATAAATGCGCGGGCAATGGCAACACGTTGTTGTTCACCGCCAGAAAGCTGAGATGGGTAATGCTCAACACGATGACTCAAACCAACTTTTTCTAGTAGTTCAAGTGCCTGCTGCTTGGCATTTGATTCACCAGCAAGCTCGGCAGGTAGCATCACATTTTCAAGTGCGGTTAAACTTTGCACCAACATAAAAGATTGAAATACAAAACCGACTTTGGCAGCCCTAAGTGCCGCTCGCGCTTCTTCATCAAGTTCATGCAGTGGCTCACCGTCTAGATAGATTGAGCCTTGAGTCGATTGATCCAGCCCAGCCAGTAAACTTAGTAAGGTAGATTTACCTGAACCAGATGCACCAACCACAGCCACTGAATCCCCAGACTTGACATTAAAGGTGATGTCGCTGAGGATGGGCAAATCCCCTTCAAGGGTAGTAACCGTTTTTGAAAGACCTTTAACCTGAATGATATTTAATTGAGATAGCGCTGACATATGATGTATTCAATCCTACGTTTTATATTCGTTTTACTATTAGTAATCAAACCACTTAGTGCGGCAGCTGACAACACAATTTTAATTTTAGGAGACAGTTTAAGTGCCGCCTACGGTTTAAAACAAGAGCAAGGCTGGGTTAAATTGTTACAAGATAAATACGATTCTGAGCAAACACCCGTACAACTGATCAATGCCAGTATCAGTGGTGAAACCACCGGTGGCGCACTGCGCCGTTTAGACGCGCTGCTTAATGAATTTCAACCTAGCCATGTACTCATCGAACTTGGCGGCAACGACGGCCTGCGTGGCTTCCCGATTAAACGACTGAAAGACAACCTAGCCAGTTTAGTGAGCAAAAGCAAACAAGCCGATGCCAAAGTAGCGATAATGGAAATACACATTCCACCTAACTATGGGCCACGTTATACCGGGCAATTTACCGCAAGTTTCGCCGCTATTGCCGATGAAACCGACAGCCATTTAATGCCGTTTTTTGTGCTTGATATCGCATCTGATAAAAGCCTAATGCAAAACGACAACATACACCCTAACAAAACTGCGCAACCTATACTACGAGATACCATGTATAAATCGATCAGTGAGTGGGTAAAATACTAAATATTCACAGAAAATGATTTATTTCACTCAGTACGTGCAATAAATGTGCAAACAAACAAAAGCTTATTGATTTTTGAAAAAATATACGTACTATTGCTTGCAACGTCGGTATGTAGCGCAGCTTGGTAGCGCACTGTCATGGGGTGGCAGGGGTCGAGAGTTCGAATCTCTCCATACCGACCAATTAACTCCTTTCAAAACTCCATTTATTCCAATAAAACTGTTTTCCTTTCGTACTAACTAACCTGAGCTTCGGATAAGAAATTACTAATTTAAAGGAACTAAATGCTCGTTCCATGATCCGATCATTTGACCAAGAGTGATTAGAACAAAAAGGAACGAGCATGAACAAGTTAGTTGAAACGTACTGTGATGTCGATGATTTTTCAAAGTTATTTTTCCCAAGCTGGCAGCGTATATTGCTCGAAAATGGTGAAATTAAACGTCGAAGAGCAT
>NZ_DRGM01000199.1 GCF_011050055.1 Pseudoalteromonas prydzensis
GTTGGTATCAGATTCGTTAGCAAATTCGTCTTTATACACAGAGCCACTGATCTTCCATAAACCACTAAATATAGCCTGCTGATAACCAAGCTCTAATTGCAAACGATCAAATGTCTCAGGTGTTTGAGTTGAGTTTAGAACTTCGCTTTGCGACCAACGTAATTTAGCATAACCGGCATAACCGTTCATAGTATGATAATGAGCACCCAATACGGCCGATTTACTTTGCAGCGGTGTTGCTGAGCCAATTAAGCGATCTTTATGATTATAGGCCCAAGCATAGTTAGTAAAGGTCTCATCACAACTAAGTTGCGCTGTACAATCTTGTTCGGTATTAGAATATTCAAAATAGGTTTTAAGTAGTTGCTTTTGATCACCAAAAAAGCTTTCCACACCCACTGTATAAACAGGATCACTGGGTGCAACACCACTATCATTTTTGCCCATTAACTCAGTATAAAAAGCAATCGGTTGAGTGCCTATGCTGGTTGAGTACTTAGCATCTAAACTGGTTAAGCGTTGTTTACTCGTGATGACCTCGAGTGTATCGGGATTTATTTCTGTACTGATTAAATAGTCAGAGGCTGCGCTGCTAAATGCAACTTCAAGTCCTGGTAGCGGGGTGCTGGCAAACCGCATTGCCCAATAGTCACCTTTTTCACCGCTATTTAAATGTGGCTTTTGTTTGGCGTAAATACCCGTTAACTGCCAGTTGCCAATAAATGACAGCCAGCTTGGACCCACATATTGGGTGTTAGCACGGTTTATGCGTAGACCTTTCATTGGCGATGCATTATTTGCAAGCAGTAACGCATTATCATTACTTGGTCCCCACCAATGACTGACTTGTTCAGCGCTGACAGACCAATTTCCCATTAATACAGCTAAATAACTGCCATGGTAGTTTATGTGTTTATCATCAAGTGCATCATCCGCGTAATTAACACTTACTTTGGCGCTGACGCGATTGCCTGTGATTGCGCCATAACTATTTACACCACTTTTTTGTTGATCGCGTTTGCCAAAGCTTTGCTGTAGTTCTGGTGCGCTATTGTAATTAACTCTAACACCGGAACTGCTGCTTTGTTTTGCGTTCTCTAAAGCATGTTTTACATGTTGATAAGCAAACTGACTTTGCGCAGGTAACGTACTGCTTTCAATCGCATTCAAATCTCTGGCAATTCCCTGCCACATCAAGGGGTAGCTATTAACTGGCTGTTTAATTACACCTTGATTAAACAACATTTCAATTGATGCACGCAGTAATGGGTCATCGCTTTCAATCCAAGGGCTTGCAAACGCAGGAGCTGCGAGTACAACTAAGGCACTTAAATAGATATTTAACTTCATCCGTGTAATTTTTCCTGTAATGCTTTTACGACAATAGGGTGTACAAACTCACTGACATCGCCTTTATGACGAGCGACTTCTTTTACTAATGTTGAAGAAATAAACGAATTTTTTTCCGCTGGAGTTAAAAATACACTTTCTAAATCAGGGTTCAGGCGACGGTTCATATTGGCAAGCTGAAATTCATAATCAAAGTCAGACACCGCACGAATTCCTCGGATCAACACATTTGCATTATGATCACGCGCCAAATCAGCCAGTAATCCTGAAAAGCCAATAACACTGACGTTATCTATGTGAGTTAGCAAACTATTGGCAAGTGCTACGCGCTCATCTAGACTAAAGCAAGGTTGTTTACTAGGATTGTGAGCAACTGCAACAATTACAGTATCAAACATTTTAGCTGCCCGCTGGATCAAATCTGTGTGCCCATTGGTTAATGGATCAAAGGTACCTGGGTAAATTGCGGTGACTTTCATAAATATCGGCTTAATGTTATTTTGGCTTGCTATATTAACAGTCTTTGTTGTCTAGATCAGCCTGCAAATTGCGACTGCACATCTTCATTTTTAAATGAGTTTATTTCATTAAGAAACAATAACTACGAATTACGGGTTAGAAATTTTCAAGGTGGTATTTTATTGGATTATATTTGTATATACTGCGCGGCTAATAATACTGAGTGAATTCTGAGCATTTACTTAAATAAAAACAACCAGAGTAGCAGGATATGAGTACCAAGGATAAAATCATTAAAACTAGCATCATGCTATTTAATCAACATGGTGAGCGTGCAATAACGACTAACCATATCGCTTCTCATATGGGGATCAGCCCAGGTAATCTTTATTATCACTTTAAAAATAAAGAAGACATTATTCGCCATATTTTCGCATTATACAGCCAGCATTTACACACTCAATTTGTACCAATGGCAAAGCATGATGAAGCACTGACGCACTTAACTGGGTATCTTGATGCTCTGTTTGAATTGATGTGGCGGTTTCATTTTTTTTATGACAATTTGGGGGATATTTTATCCCGTGATGATGTACTGAAAAAAGACTACATTGAATTTCAAGCAGCTTTACTAAGCCAAGTACGCGAAATTGTGATTGGTTTGCGTGACGGTGGCATGATCGCTATTGACGATGAAGATGCCATTGAACTTGCTCATATGCTAAAAATCACTGTAAGTTTTTGGACTCCTTATATTAAAGCCAGACGTTTAAGTGGTGAACTCATGCAGCAAGATATTTATAACGGTATTTTGAAAGTATTGGCGCTGTTCAAAGCCTTTGGCACCGAGCAAAGCATCCCGCAAATTAACCTGTTACGCGAGAAATATAGCGCGCTAGCAGCGCAGACTCAACCTGCCAGCTAGCAGTTGGGGTTTTGTTTATTTCCTAGACGTTAGATTTTTTGCTATAATCGCGCGCCCAACACGTGGGTGCGTGAATTCTTAATATTGTCTAACGAGTAAACTATGCTTAAATTTATCGTCAAACTCCATCCTGAAATAGCCATTAAAAGCCGTTCTGTGCGTAAACGTTTTACTAAGTTGCTAGAAAACAACATTAAAATTGTATTACGTAAGCTTGACGAAAAAGTACAAGTACAAAATAACTGGGACAATATATCGGTTGTAACTAAATCTGATGATGCGCAAATGCGCCTTGATTTTATTAATGGCTTGCAACGTATCCCTGGCATTGTGCAATTTATTGAAGTGACCGAAACCAGCTACGAAAACCTTCATGATATTTACGAAAAAGCGTTAGATATGATTGGCCATACTGTTGTCGGCAAAACATTCTGTGTTCGTTGTAAACGCCAAGGTAACCATGATTTTACCTCGACAGATGTGGAGCGCTATGTAGGTGGTGGTTTAAATCAGCATGTTGATGGTGCAAGCGTAAGGCTGAAAAACCCTGAAGTAACTATTCGTCTCGAAATTAAAGATGATAAAGCATATATCGTAACGCACACTCATCATGGTATGGCTGGTTTCCCATTGCCAACGCAAGAAGATGTTTTGTCGTTAATGTCGGGCGGGTTTGATTCAGGTGTTGCCAGCTATCAAATGATCCGCAAAGGTGCTCGTACCCACTTTTTGTTCTTTAATCTAGGTGGTGCGGCACACGAAATCGGCGTTAAACAAGCTAGTTATTATATTTGGAAGCAGTTTAGCTCAACTCACAAAGTTAAATTTATCAGTGTTGACTTTGAACCTGTTGTTGCCGAGATCTTGGAAAATGTTGAAAACAGCCAAATGGGCGTGATCTTAAAACGTATGATGATGCGAGCAGGCAGCCAGATTGCTGAAAAAATGGGTATTCAAGCGTTGGTTACAGGCGAGAGCCTTGGTCAGGTTTCAAGTCAAACATTAGCAAACTTAAGTGTGATTGACCGTGTGACTGAAACGCTTATTTTACGCCCGCTGATTCAACACGACAAACAAGAAATTATAAACATCGCTCGTAAAATCGGCACCGCTGAAATGGCTGAAACAATGCCTGAATACTGTGGGGTGATCTCTAAAAAGCCAACAGTAAAAGCTAAAATCGCAGTGGTAGAAGCTGAAGAGCAAAGGTTTGATTTTGATGTGCTGAATACCGTTATTGAAAATGCACGTATTATGGATGTGCGCGACATTGACGTTGAAGCAAAACAAGAGCTTAAAGAAGCAGAGTCAGTGTCTGATTTACCAGCTGGGGCGGTTGTTGTTGATATTCGTTCACCGGAAGAGGAAGATGCCAACCCGCTTGAAATTGAGGGTATTGAAGTTGTGCACTTACCGTTTTTCCGCTTAGCGACTAAATTTGGTGATTTGCCACAAGACAAAGACTATTACTTATATTGCGCCAAAGGTGTAATGAGCCAACTGCAAGCGCTTATCCTGCACGACAGTGGCTTTGCCAATGTAAAAGTTTATCGCCCATAAGTAAGGCTGATCGGATTGTTAAAAGCGCGAGTTAAATCGCGCTTTTTTTGTGCCTGATCGCATCAACAAAAGATTGGTTATGAGGTGTGTCAATACCGAGTTGTTTGCCTTGTTGGCATATATAACCGCACATCGCATCAATTTCAGTGGTACGATTGTGAAGTACATCTTGCTGCATTGACGAGTAATTATCTTTGGTATCGCTCATCACTTGGTAGGCGCTTTCGAGTGCTGTTGTAAGTTGTACATTAATGCCTAGTTGATTCGCTACATAACACGCTTCGTTTAAGGTATTTAAAATTATGCCACAGTACTTTGGTGCTGTAAGCGCGCCATTTTTTACATTATACAGCGCCGAAAGTGGGTTAATGGCAATGTTCACTAACAGCTTCTGCCAACGTAGTAATGTGATCTGCTCACTAAAACTGAGATTCTGCAAACCGCCAAGTTGCTGCATTAGCTTTTGGCTGCGAGTTGCTGCAATTGCATTACAACTGCCTAATACACTTGCTCCATTGCCTGTGTGAGCAACCGTAGTTGGCGTTGCTTTATAGCCAGCTAATCGAGTGGTTAAAAAATACAACCCTTGCTGGTTTTGCAATTGCCTTTGTAGGGGAGCTAAATCACTTAAGCCATTGTGGGATAATACAATATTACATTGCTTAGAAAAGTAAGGTGTTAGCTGTTTGAACGCATCGCTTACTTGGTAGGCTTTTACAGCAAAAATAACCGTATCAATGGTTTTATTGGCTAATGCAGCCAACTGCTTGGTGGTTAATACCGCCGCAGTAATACTCTGTTGCTGCTGGTTTTGTTGGTAATAATATTGATTTTTGCCGTCGCCACTTCTCGTGACTAAGGTAACTTGATTATCCGCACTTAAAAAATGGCTATACAATAAGCCTATCGCACCATCACCAACAATGACGATATTAGCCATGATTAGGTTTTGCGCCAATATGGAAAATTAGCTTAATGGCAAAGTAGCTCGCAGCGCCGGCAAAATCCGCGATAAAATCAGCAACGGATGCTTGGCGGTACGGTAGCATATCTTGCATTACTTCAATTGCTGCACCATAACCTGCAAGTAACAAAATTTGTACTAGTAGCGGAATTTTAAATGCTTTATCCATTACCACAGCAAGGATAAAGAAAATGCCAAAATGTGCTACTTTATCAACATGCGGAAATAAGTTCGCCGCGCCCTTAATTTCCTTGGCAAACAAAAAAGTAAACGCCACTATACTCACTAAAAATAGTGCTTGGTAAACACGCCGAGTCACGATAAATCCTAAAATCGTTCAAAAACAGAGCCGCAGTATATCAAACAAATTTCGTATCGCACCTGAACAAAGCGCATAAAAATGTAAAGATTTTTAAAATAGGCGTTATAATCACCCTCATATTAATTTTTAAAAATCTTGTTAGGAGAAGATCCATGCCTTCATTTGATATTGTTTCAGAAGTAGAAATGAACGAAGCAAAAAATGCTGTAGATAATGCTAACCGTGAATTAGAAACCCGTTTTGACTTTAGAGGTGTTGATGCATCGATTGAACTTAACGATAAAACAATTAAATTAAAAGCGGAAGCTGATTCACAAGTTATGCAGTTATTTGATATTTTGGCTAATAAAATATCAAAGCGTGGTATGGACGTATCAAGTTTAGAGCTACAAGACATTTCTCGTGCCGGTAAAAATGTATTTCGTAATGTTGCGCTAAAGCAAGGTATCGAAAAAGACATGGCTAAAAAAGTAGTTAAAGCCATTAAAGATTCTAAAGTAAAAGTACAAGCCGCTATTCAAGGTGAAGAAGTACGTGTTACTGGCAAAAAGCGTGATGACCTACAAGAAGCCATGCAAGTTGTGCGTAGTGCCGATTTAGGACAACCGTTCCAGTTTAAAAACTTTAGAGATTAGCAAGCTAGGAGCTAGGTTTCTAGGTGTAGAAAAAGCCAAATTGCAGCAATGTAGTTTGGCTTTTTTAGTTTAGAACTTATGATTATTCCTAGAACCTAGAACCTAGAACCTAGAACCTAGAACCTAGAACCTAGAACCTAGAACCTAGAACCTTTAGATGTATAGCCGTCCATTGACTTTTCCCCCTAAAATAATCACAATAACCACCTATTTTTAAGGTGCTTGTAGTTACTTTTCAAGGTTGTTGATAGGTACAGCAAGATAATCGGGAAGTTGGTGCTATTTGTAGGATACAAATACAATCCAACACTGCCCCCGCAACGGTGATACATAATATACGCAAGTAACTATGTTAAGTCCGGAGACCGGCCTTGAAGTCAATTTACTATCACTTGTGCGGTGGGCGCGGGTCAGGGGAAGTCATGTTAAACAAATCTACTCTAGGCGTAGCAATTGCTGCTGCGTTATCTTTTTCTGTGTCTGCAGAGCAATCAATTGAACATATCACTGTAACAACGAATAAATTCGAGCAATCAATTACTGACGTTCTTGCCAGTGTTGCTGTTATTGAGCGCAGTGATATTGAAACAAGTAATGTTCGTGATTTACCAAGTTTGTTAGCAACACAAGTTGGTTTTCAAATAAATTCCAATGGCGGCTTTGGGCAAAACTCAGGCATATCGCTTCGCGGTTCATCGTCACGTCATACTCTAATTTTAGTTGATGGTGTACGAACAGGCTCTGCAACCCTTGGTTATAAATCAATTAGTAATATTCCTCTTAATTCAATAGAGCGCATTGAAATAGTTAAAGGCTCGCGTGCAGCTGTGTATGGCTCGGATGCTCTTGCCGGTGTGATTAATATAATTACTCGTAAAGAGCAGGGATTAACGCTTGATGCGACGTTTGGCACAGACGCTTATCAAAACTATCAAGTCGCAGGCACAACTGTTGTAAATGCAGTTACGGCATCGTTCAATGCTGGGTTTGAAAAAACAGATGGTTTTGATGTGCTACAAGGTGTAGCACCAGATGATGATGGCTATGAAAACAAAAATATTGGCTTTAACATTCAATATGCCGATGAGCTACTTGGTGAATTAACCGCAAAAGGGCAATACAGTGAAGGTAATGCTAAATATGACAGTGCGTTTTCGCCAGTTGAAAGTACCATAGAAAATAATGAATTTGAAAACTATCAATTAGCTTTTGGTTGGGAGAAATCCTTTACTAATCAGCAGCACTCTGTCGATGTGGCTCTATCAAGAGATGGTTCAGATAATGCGAGCGTAGACTTTACTGGTGGTACTGTTGTTGATGTATTCGACACAAAACGTTCGCAGATTGATTACAATGCTCTTTATTTGGTCAATGAAGAGTTCGATATTAATGGTGGTTTAAACTGGTATAAAGATGATATCTCAGGAACGTCAGGTGATTATGCAGAAAATAGCCGTGAAGTGTATGCAGGGTACATTGGTGGTTATTATGATAACGAGCAACTTTTAGCTAATCTGGCCGTTCGTTATGATGATGATCAATATTTTGGCGATGAGACAACTTATACAGCTGCTGTTGGCTATCACTTGCATGAAAATGCAACATTTAGACTAAGTCAAAGTACGGGCTTTAAAGCGCCAACATTTAATGATTTATATTATCCAATGTCAGGTAACCCAGACTTAGTACCGGAAACATCGGTGAACCAAGAACTAGGGCTGAGTCTTGATTTTTCAGACGTTAGTGTTGATATATCTGTTTTTAGAAATGATATCGAGAACCTAATTGCTTGGGCACCTAATGCCGCTGGTAATTGGCAACCAGCTAATATTAATGAAGCACGTCATGAGGGGGTTGAATTTAGTTTCACAAATGAAATCTTGGGCTTTGATAATCAGTTTAATTTTACTTATCTAAATGCAGAAAATACACAAACGGGTGCTGAGCAAGCTTATGTTTCACCACGTACTGTGAACTGGTCTGTTGCGAAGCAATGGGGCGATTTTGATGCTGGTTTTGATATGCAATACCGCAGTGATCGTCAAGGTAAAGTAACAGAGCTTAGCTCTTATACGTTATGGAACTTAACTGCTAATTACCAATTAAATCAAGCTCTTTCGTTTTCTTTACGCGTTGAAAACTTATTTGATAAGCAGTACAACGCAGTTGACTCAAGTATGGATTATGCAACTGGTGAAGTGTTTTACTACAATACAGCTGACCGTCGCTTCTTTGTTGGTGCCAGCTACCAGTTCTAATTTCGTTCTCGCTTAAATAAAAAAGCCCGACACCTTTGCGTATCGGGCTTTTTTATTGAGATGAAAATACTTGTTTAGCGCTTTACTTAATTTACTAAAAACTGTTTATAGTCTTGTTCAAACTTTTGCAGTTTAGGTGCAATTAATAAACTGCAATAACGCTGCTCAGGGTTTTCGTTGTAATAGTCTTGATGGTATTGCTCTGCAGGATAATACGTGGTTGCAGGGCTTACCTCTGTGACGATGTCTTCGCGAATTTGGCTTTGTAGCTTAGCAATGTAGTCGGTTGTTTGCGCTTGTTGCTCACTATCATGATAATAAACCACACTACGATATTGCGTACCCACATCATTGCCTTGGCGGTTTAGTTGTGTGGCGTCGTGCAATGTAAAAAACATTGCTAACAAGGTTTCATAGCTTATTAGGTTGCTATCAAACTCGATATTAACGACCTCAGCATGACCTGTTAGCCCTGTGCAAATTTGTTTATAGGTTGGATCCGTTGTTTCGCCACCTGTGTAGCCAGAGCTTACTTGTAATACGCCTTTCACACGTCTAAATGCGGCATCGATACACCAAAAACAGCCACCACCAAAGGTTGCAGTTTGAATCTCTGTGCTCATATATGTACTCCTAAAAACGTTAAATTACGCAGATGTTCTAGCCTAGCAGAAGAACGGCAAAGACGGTGTTTTATTTCATGAGTTAGAGTGAGGATAGAGTGGAAGCGTTGCTGCAAGGTGCAGCAACGCGCTTTGTTTAGAGTTCTTTAAGTGGCTTTTCAGCTTCTTGCTGATTAAGCTTTTGTTGTAAAAACTCGGGTGATTGCGTGTTTCGAGCCAGCGCATAATAGGCCGCAGGCACTACAAATAGCGTCAGTATGGTTGCGACAATAACACCGGTAAACACCACCACACCAATTACCATACGGCTTTCAGCGCCAGGGCCAGATGCCAACACTAACGGCACGGCACTCATTACCGTTGTTAATGAGGTCATAATAATAGGGCGTAGTCGCATCGTTGCGGCTTGTAATATTGCCTCACTAAACTCTACGCCTTTATCACGCAGCTGATTGGTAAATTCGACAATCAATATACCGTTTTTAGCGCTGAGACCTATTAACATTACAATCCCGATCTGGCTGTAAATATTTAAAGTAAGCCCCGTAGACCACAAGCCAAACATGGCACCCATTAAGCCAAGTGGTACTGTAAGCATAATAACAAACGGGTGCACAAAGCTTTCAAATTGCGCTGCTAACACCAAGAAGGTAACGGTAAGCGCTAGAATAAACACGTAGGTCATTGCTGACGCACCTTCGTAGAATAATTGTGACTCACCTTTGTAATCAACCGCACCCTCTATATCGTTCTCTTGCGCGGCTACTTCATTCAAAAAGTTAAGCGCTTGTTCGAGTGTATAACCATCTGCAAGGTTGGCGCTAAGGGTGATAGCGCGCATACGGTTATAACGATTCAAACGCGAGGCTGTGGCTTCTTCTTTTAGGCTGATCAAGCTATCTAGCGGGACTAATTCACCACTGCGTGATTTTAAATAGATATTTGAAATATCAGTTGGATCTTTAAAGTCTGCCTTGGTGCCTTTTAAAATTACATCGTATTCTTCACCGCGGTCTATAAAGGTGGTAACACGACGCTGGCCAAGCATAGTTTCCAGTGTACGGCCTACATCAGACACCGACACCCCTAAATCTGCGGCTTTATTTTTATCAATACTGACCAAAAATTGTGGGAAAGTTTCTTTGTAATCATGATCAATTCGTACTAGCCCTGGATTTTTCTCTGCGCGTTTAATGATCCGGTCACGCCAATCGGCAAGTTGATCGTAATCGTTACCTTGCAATACAAACTCTATCGGTCGGGATGAACCACCACCGCCAATGCCGCTGCGCATAATGGCAAATGTTCGCACATCGGTTACTTCGTTCATCTTAGCGCTGATCTCATCCATTACTTGCCAGGTTGAGCGTTTACGGTCGCTCCAATCAGCCATGCCAACAATGGCAACTCCGCCAGTGTCGCCCCAACCAGGCACACGCACTAATACGCGGCTCAGTTCGCCAGACTCAGAATAAGGCATTAAGCGCTCTTCAATTTTTGCCATATTCTGTGCATTATTTTCATAACTGGCACCTTCTGGGCCGCTCATCATTAAGAAAAACGTACCGCGGTCTTCTTTGGGGGTCAACTCTGATGGAATTTGTTGGAACAATGAATAGCTAACAAAACCAGCGAGTAGCAAGGTAATCGCTAAGCCGCCAGAACGGGTCATATTTGAACGTAATGCGTTTTTATAGCTTTGCTCAACCTTGTCAAAAATGCGGTCCATCCATTGGCTAAATTTTCCCTCTTTTGAGGAGGGTTTAAGAATTAATGAACACAGAGCTGGGGAGAGAGTTAACGCAGTAATGCTCGAGAAAAACACCGCTGCACTCACGGCCATGGCAAATTCAGTAAATAGGGCACCAATGCGGCCATCCATAAATACCAAAGGTACAAACACCGAGATCAATACTAAGGTAGTGGCAATGATGGCAAAGCCAACTTCGCGTGCGCCGCGATAGGCCGCCAGTAGGGCTGGTTCGCCTAATTCAATACGGCGGTGAATGTTCTCTAGCATTACAATGGCATCATCTACCACTAAACCAATTGCCAGCACCAGCGCCAGTAGCGTTAATAAGTTAATAGAATAACCCATTGCCAGTAAGAACATAAAGCTGCCGACTAACGCAACCGGTACTGTTACGGCTGGGATCAAGGTAGCGCGAATATTCCCTAAAAATAAGAAGATAATTAACACCACTAAGGCCATTGAAATGGCAAGCGTGCTGTAAACCTCGTTAATTGATTCTTTAATAAATATTGATGAGTCATAACTGTCTTGAATGGTGGTGCCTTCAGGGAGGTTACGCTTGATTTTTTCAAGTTCTGCTCGGGCGTTATCAACCACCGTAAGTGTATTGGCTTTCGCTTGTTTTACAATCCCTAAGCCCACCATGTTACGGCCGTTACCCCGGAATAAGCTTTCATCATCAGCGGCTTCTAAATGTACGTCAGCCACTTCACCAAGGCGAACTAAATAACCATCATCACCACGTTTAATGACCAGATTTTGAAAGTCACGTTGCTCTTTGTAACTACGCGCAGTTCGCACGGTAAAGTCACGGTCGATTGATTCAATTTCACCCGCTGGTAATTCTACGTTTTCTGTACGTAGGGTGTTTTCTATATCACTACTGGTTATGCCGCGCGCCGCCATTGCTTGGCGGTTGAGCCAAATTTTCATGGCATATTTACGTTCGCCACCAACACGTACATTCGATACGCCGTCTACCACGGCTAAACGATCAACAATAAAGCGCTGTGCATAATCAGACAGTTGTAATGAATCCATCGTATCGCTATTGAGTAAAAACCATGCAATAGGGCTTTCATCACTGTTAGATTTAGATACTTCTGGCGGGCGTACTTGCTCAGGTAGACTATCAAGTGCACGGGCTACACGCTCACGTACATCGTTTGATGCAGCATCAATATCACGGCTGATATTAAACTCAATGGTGATATTAGAGCGACCATTACGGCTTGAAGAGTTAATGCTTTTAATGCCTTCAATACCGGAAATACGGTTTTCGAGTACTTGAGTTATTTTGGTTTCAATAATTTCGGCTGAAGCACCGGTATATTCAGTGCTAACACTGACAATGGGTGATTCAATATCAGGATATTCGCGCAGTGGTAACATGGAAAATGCCACTAAACCAAAGGTGAGGAGCAATAAGTTTATTACAATCGCAAAAACGGGGCGTTTAACACTGGTATCAGTAATTTTCACGGTTTACCCCTTCACAGACACTTTGCTACCAGAACGAATTTTAATAATTCCTTCTGTAACAATTAGTTGACCATTACTAATACCTTCATCAATGGCTACCCAGCCGTTGTGGCGACCAGCAACATTAACTTCAACTTTAGTGGCTATACCGTCTTCAATTTGAAAAACAAAATGTTTATCTTGCTGTGGAATAACCGCTTTCTCTGGCACCATCATAGCTTGACTCGAACTCAGCTGCAGTGCGGTATTAAGCAACATACCAGGGCGTAATAAGCCACTTTTATTAGCAAAACTTGCGGTTACTTCAACACTGCGGGTAACGGCATCAATACGGGTGCTAACGTGAGTTACTTTACCGGTAAAGGTTTTCTCAGGGTAAGCGTCATTTTGGGTCATGACCTTCATGCCAACGTTTAATTGCGCTAGGTATTTTTCAGGTACTTTGAAATCTACCTTGATGATGCTGATATCATCTAAACTGGTAATTATTGTACTGTTATTGACATAGGCACCAATTGAAATTTGACGCTTGCCTAAAATACCTGAAAATGGTGCGGTAATGGTCATCTCAGATAATTTTGTTTTGGCATTTTCTAACTGCGCTTCGGTGGCATCAACGCGCGATAATTGCTCTTCTAAGAGTGACTTTGCAGTTGCTTGTGAGCGAGAAAGCTCGGTTAAGCGCTCTAGTTGACGTTTTTCTTCACGTAAGTTGATTGCCAGCTCTTTTACTGTCAATTCTTCTTGCAATGATTGTAATTGTACTAGTTTTTGGCCTTTACTGACTAAGTCGCCATCTTTGAAATAAATGTCAGTAACGTAGTCATTTTGTGCGCTTTTGATATAAATCGCTTGATTCGCACGCGCGCTGCCGATAGCCTCAATAAGAACGGCATTTTCTTCACTTGCTACAGTGTGAGCGGTTACTTGGGTTGCACTTTCAGTAAAGTCGGATTGCTCACCTTGACTACTTGGCAAATAAAGGTAAACACACAGGCCAATAAGTACAGTAATGATAAATGGAAATAGCGCTTTGCCAGATTGCTTTACATACATTTTTAAAATACCGGAAAATTAATTGCCCCTAGTGTACAAAATAACAGCGTGGAATAGCTGTCGCGTATCTCATAAATCTGTCGGTTAGGCGTAAAAGTTAAAGTATTTGTCAATTTGTTCCTGTTTTGTAATTATAAATGAGGAAGTTATGAAGTTAACGAGCAAGTGTTCACGTTGTTTGAAAATACGTAAATTGATTATTTGGGCTATAGTTATGTACGTTTTTTATATAGTTTTTTATCGTTATGGTTAAACGCAAGCACGCCATGTTGAAATTACGTGCGCAAGGCGCGCGCAATGGTATTGAGATTCTTACCGTTGGTGCGATAGGGCTGATCTTCATAATGCTGTTTAATTTACTGCGCCCTGATGAAATTAGTATTTTAGAAATTTTTTTGGTGAGTATGTGCTTAGCGGCTATTTTTGTTGGCTTTTTAAAAACTCAAGAGCCATTTTATAGTTTAGTTATTACAGAACAAGAGCTTATTTACCAGCATAAGTATGGTTATTGGTGTGTTAAGCAAGAAAATTTCCATCACAGTGGGATCCCTAAAGTAGAGCAACAGCTTGAACAACTTGAGTTAAATGCGGTAGGGATTAAACTTAACAATAGCGATGAATTTTTATCACAATTAGCGCCAAGAATTGCTGGTAAATTATTGATCGAGCAACGACATTTATTTATGCAAGTAATTCAAAAACATTGCAAAAATGGCAATTGCCCATCAGAATGGCTAGTTGAAGATAATCATTACACTTCAGTGCATGGGCGCAGCTTTAATGGCCTAATAGCCATGTTTGCTAATAGAATGCGGCATTTACAGCAACTAACCGGATACGATCTGTTGTTACCTGCAAGTGTATTAGATAGAAGTATTTGGGACTTTAGCCGTAACTTAAATGCGTGGCACAGTAACCCAGTAGTATTTATAGAATCTCAATTAGAGAGAAAGACGCTTGAGAATAGGCGTTAGTTAGTAGGATGAAGCTATGAGCCAAGATAGATCTTTTATTAAAAGTGGCAGAAATACCATTATCCATAAAGATAAAAAACTCGATTTAGTGATCGTGAATTCTGAAGTGCACCCAAAAATCAAAGTAACTCAACATGGTTTAGAGCCATTTAAGGAAGAGTTGCCAAAAAACCGCCGCGAAGCTAAAGAGCGCTATTTAGAAGTTGTTTATGTTAGTAGTGTTGATGTGTTTGGCGAAGAAAAACGCTTACTGTTTATCCAAGCATTGGATGGCCGCGAGTACAAGATTGATTACAGTAAAATAGGGACTAAGCTATTTGTCCGCATTCATCAAGATAGTTATTTATAATATTTTTCTTCTCTACTGGCACTGTAATTGCTTCATAAACTAATTGGCATAGCGTTTACTGTTATGTAATTTCGAATTTAATGAGGAAGCAGTGCATGAAATCCCCCTTAATAATTGCCCCATTTTTAACTTTATTAGCCGCATGTGGTGGCGGTGGAGGGGGAAATGATAATCCTGTTGTGGCCGCATCGGTATTTGCTGGGAATGATCAGCAAATTATTGAAAAAAGTGAATTTACCATTGAAGCCAAAGGCTCTCCAGCGGATGGTACTTTTACTTGGCAGCGAATTAGTGGCCCCATTATTGACGGCTTCCCGCTTGATGGTGCACTGCAAACCGTAATCGCCCCTGACATTAAAGCAGACAGCGAATTATTACTGCGTGTTAGCTATCAGACCAGCGATGGCCAATTAGTCACTGATGACTTACTGATTGCAATAGAATCAAATAATCAGCTTCCGCAAATCATTGTTACTCAAACCGCACCAGAGACGTTACCTTCTGATTATAAAGATATAGTCACTCTGAGTGCGGCAGGCTCGATAGACCCTGATGAAAATGGCCAGATCAATAGTTACAGCTGGCAACAGATTGCAGGGCCAACCCTTGCGGTAGACAGTAACAGTAATGCGACAATTAGTTTTTCGCACCCATTGCTCGATACTAATACCTTGATCACTTGGTTAATAACTGTGGTTGACGATGAAGGGGGAGAGTCGAGCTTCCAATACTCTCATACTTTAAACAAAACTAGCGAAGTGCTGATTGCTAACGCTGGTGACGATCAGAATGTTATTGAGCTGGAAACCGTGACCTTAGATGCCACAGCATCAGAAACCGTGACAGAAACCTTTAAATGTTTTTGGCAGCAAACCGTTGGCACTGCGGTGCTTGATAACCAACAGCAATGTATTACTTCTTTCACTGCACCGGCAACCGAAGCGATTAACACGCATACTTTTGAAGTAACAGTGACCGACAGTAAAGGACGCACTGATAAAGATAGCGTAGATATTGTGGTTAACTCTAAACCGCTGGGTCTTATTAATGATACTGGGATGAGCAAGTGTTATAACAATACCCAAGAAATAGCGTGCAGCAGTCCTGATTTTCCTCGCCAAGATGCTTCTGTAGGGCGTGATAGTGGGGTTGGCTCGCATATTGAAAAAGTGGGTAAAGGCGAGCAGGCATTTGATTTTACAAAACTTAACCAGTTTGCCGATGAGTTATTAGACAGCGCCGCTAATTTTAGCTGTATTCGCGATAACGTTACGGGTTTGATTTGGGAAGTAAAAAGCCCTAATACTGGCACTTTACCTAACACGCAACTTCGCGAAGGGCAAAATCATTATACCTGGTATTTAAATAGTGAAGATGGTGTACAACCGGGGAGTGTGCTCGGAACAGCTAATAGTACTTGCTCTAATAACGGTAATTGTAATCTGCAAGAGTATGTTAATGAAGTTAATGCCCTTGATTATTGTGGCGGTAGCAACTGGCGAGTGCCTACTTACACTGAGCTATTAACGTTACTTAATTATGGCAAGCATGGACAATCAATATTACTTGATGAAAACTACTTTCCCAATACGCCTAATAGTAACTTACTCGCGGATGGGCTCATTTATTGGACTTCACAAACCGCAGTCGATGGCACCAGTTTATCGCAAGCGTATATTTTTGATATGAGCGACGGGAATGATTTGGCTTATCCGAAAAGTAACACCGCCTTTGTTCGTTTAGTTAGAACCGCAGGAGCAGCACAATGAAATCATTATTAATTGGCTTATTGTTAGCAAGCCCTGCAGCAATGGCTGTGCAGACCTGTTATGAAGGTGTAACACAAACAACGGCTACAGCGCGTTTTACACTACACACAGATGGCACGGTGAGCGACAGTATCACCGGACTTATGTGGCAAACCTGTAGTTATGGGCAAAACTATGATGTAACAACCAATAGTTGCTTAAACAGCATTGTGCAAGTGGATTGGCAAGCGGCATTAAGAGCTGCGGTAAACGATCGGACTGGCTCTTATAAGGATTGGCAAGTGCCTAATAATAAAGAGCTTGCCAGTATTTTAGAGCACAGCTGCGTAACCCCCAGCATTAATGAAAGCGTATTTTTGGGCAATCTAAGTGAAAACTATTGGACTAGTACATCAGCCATTGCTGATAAAACCTCAGCTTGGGTATATACCTTTGATAGAGGCCTTAACAGTTTGCACGATAAAGAGTCATTCGTGTATTTACGGCTAGTACGTTATGAAAAGTAACTAGCTTAGTTAGTTAAAATACTGCTGAAATACCTCTAACCGCGCTTGTTCTAGCGCGGTTTTTATTGCTGCGCCC
Organism: Pseudoalteromonas prydzensis; assembly: GCF_011050055.1. Lineage (GTDB taxonomy): Bacteria > Pseudomonadota > Gammaproteobacteria > Enterobacterales > Alteromonadaceae > Pseudoalteromonas > Pseudoalteromonas prydzensis_A. Next base: position 17,062 of record NZ_DRGM01000199.1, read on the forward strand.
TGAATACCTTGGGCAATAAATTGTTGCGGGTTGATTGCTTTAGCTGTTTTAGTTGCCGCTAAAAATTGTTGTTGGTTTGTAAGAAGGGCGGCTTGATTAATCTCAATAGCTTTAAGTACAGCCTCAAATCGCTCTGGGCGGCGCCATAAATCGAGTTGATTACAACAGTTGAGTAATTGCTCAGCGGTGATTGTTGGGCTAGTTAAGATTGCTTGATGGGCATTAAGTTGTAATGCGAGATCACGTACGTCATTAGGTAAACGAATCGTTTCGCTAATGGCTTTGATGTCATCGGCGGTTAACGAGCTGGTAGCTTGTGCAAACAATAATGCCTGTGTCGTTATATTTTGGCTTTGTGCGTATGCGTAACGGGTTTTTAGTTGTTGATATAATTCATCGTTCCAGTTACTCGCTAAAGCTGGGCTAATCGCACTGAGTGCGCCTAATTGTGCTAAAACATTTAGAAATTCAGCAAATGCACCATCAGCGAGTGACTTTTCACACTCTAACCAAATACGTTCTGCGGTCAGTGTCTTTAGCTCGCCACGGTTGATCATCTGAGTTAATAACGCTTTAGTTTCATCGGCAATGGTAAAGCCTAAATAGTGGTAGCGTGCGGCAAATCGCGCAATCCGTAAGATCCGCAGTGGATCTTCACTAAATGCCTCGGATACATGGCGCAGAATACGATTATCTAAATCTTGTTTGCCACCGTAAGGGTCGATTAAGCTGCCATCATCCGCTTTAGCAATGGCATTGACCGTTAAATCGCGACGGTGTAAATCATCTTCTAAGGTGACATCCGCTGAAAATTCGCAGACAAACCCAGTATACCCTTGGCCTTGTTTGCGTTCAGTACGGGCGAGGGCATATTCATCTTTGCTTTGTGGGTGTAGAAATACCGGAAAGTCTTTACCGACTTGCTGATAGCCTTGTTTCAGTAATTGTTCTGGGGTTGCTCCTACAACTACGTAGTCGCGCTCTTTAATAACTCGCCCAAGTAGTTCATCTCGAACTGCGCCACCTACCAAATAAACTTGCATAACTCACCCTGAATAGTAACTGTGCAAACTATTTTACGTTATTTAACTAATAAAACGCTAACAAGGTTTTCACTTAGCGCATTTTTTTGCCATTATAGGCGCTGATTTACTCAGTAAGGAAATTCAGGGTGTATTTAAGCTACTTTGGCTTGTCAGAAAAACCATTTTCAATCGCGCCAAACCCACAGTATTTGTTTTTAAGCGAACGTCATAAAGAGGCTTTGGCTCACCTAACCTATGGTTTGGGTGAAGCGGGGGGCTTTGTATTACTTACTGGCGAAGTGGGCACCGGGAAAACAACCCTTACCCGCAGCTTGCAAGAGCAGTTGCCAGAGAACACCCAAGTGGCATTGATCCATAACCCTGCTTTGTCGCAGTTGGAGCTGTTGGCTAGTATTTGTGATGAATTCAGCATCGCTTATGATCAGCAAAATGCCACCTTAAAAACCTTAACTGATGCAATCAAAAAGCACCTTGAAGCGAACCATCAAGCTGGTGGCCACACTATTTTAATTATAGATGAAGCCCAGCTACTTGCGCCTGATGTACTTGAACAGTTGCGATTGCTCACTAACATCGAAACCAATCATAAAAAATTATTGCAGATCGTGTTAGTTGGCCAACCTGAGTTACAAGTCTTACTGAAACGTAATGAGTTACGCCAGTTAGCACAACGGATCACCGCGCGTTACCATTTATTGCCATTAACCGAGGGGCAAACCTTTGCCTATGTTAAACATCGTTTATATGTTGCAGGGTGTGATCGAGGGTTATTCTCAAATGATGCATTAAAAACAATTCACTTAGTGACGGCGGGTATCCCGCGTTTAGTGAACTTATTATGTGAACGCTGTTTAATGGGGGCCTTTTCTAAGCAGCTAACCATGATTGATAGTGATATAGTGATGCGCTCTGCACAAGAAGCGTTACCGCCGAGTGCGTTAAGTGCGGTTAGTTTAGCGCCGCAGTCGTCGTTTAATTGGCTCTACCCGTTGGCATTTTTAACCGTGCTCAGTATGGGTATTGGTTTGTCGTTTATTCTTTAATTAATGGTCATATATGTCGTATTTATTAGATGCCTTAAAACAATCCGAACAACATGACGAAGCGTCTGCGCATGATAGAAACGCTGAGCAATTAAAACAACAGCAAGAGTTGCAACGCTATCGTTTTATTGCGATTTCGCTTGGCTTGCTAGTTGCTTTTTTACTGACCTTGATGGCGGGATTTTCAATTGGTAAATGGTTACAAACAAATCATTTAAATGCCCCTGAACAAGTGGCAACGACTGTTGAGCCGCAATCAGTGGAGCCTGCGAATGAAAAAATACCGGCAGCTGTCACGTTGAAGCCAGAGCAATCGACACCAGAACAAGCTGCAGCAGCACAAACTAACCCAGCGCAAGTTGCCAGTGCGCAGCCGACACCACCGCCGCAATTTGTCCAGCCTCAGCAATACCAACAAGCAACAGGGCAATATCAATGGGTGCAAGTGCCAGTAAACAATATGCCTAGTTACCCGCAAGGTCAGCCTATACTAGTGCAAACGCCTAATGGCTATCAGCAAGTGTATGCAGCACCGCAACAGCAATACAATCCTAATGCTATGCAAATGCAGCCAACCATTAATACTAGTGCCAATAATATCGATATGAGTAAATACAAGGTATTAGGTAAACCTATCGGTGAGCCTGCTAGTGAGAAGGCAAAACCAGCAACAGCAACTGATGAGGAACTCGAAACAGTACCAACAGCACTAAAAGATGCCTTTGCCCGTGCCATCGAAGACACGCAAGATACAAGGCCGCACCAAATAACCCAAGGCACTAAAAACTCATCTTATGCCCAGCCAATTGAGTTATTGCCAGATGCCTTGCTGGCGATAATCCCAGATATTAAATACCAAGCTCATATTTATTCATCATCGCAAGATAAGCGTTGGGTGAAACTTAATAACCGTGAGTTATATGAAGGCGATAGCATTGGTGATTTACGAGTACTGGAGATCACTCCAGAGCAAACCGTACTTAGTTTTGATGACTATGAATTTAGTCTCAAGGCTCTGCAGGATTGGCCGCAGTGAAGATTATATAGCTACTTCGCGCAGGCTAATTTCGTTTTCGGTGATAATTACGGCAAAATTGAATTTTTGAAAAATCTAATTAAATCAATGCTGAAATCCGCTGGTTTAATGGCTGATTCTAACGAATCTTGCGTTCGGTTATGCGCCAGATCTATATCTTGAACTTGTGTATAGTGAGCGTGTTTTGCATTGTAAAAAGTTTTCACTTGAGGTTTAAGAGGGCTGCTAGGGTTGCTTTTGGTCACTAGGCCGACTTTTTGACTCGACAGTTTAACTAACGTGCCAACTGGATGAACGCCAATACACTGAATAAATTTAGTCAGTAACTCGCCATCAAAGCTATCTGGGCAACCGTCTTTGAGTATTTTAAAGGCCTTAATTGGCTCCATGCCGGCCTTATAAACACGCTCTGCGGTAAGTGCATCATATACATCAACAATCGATGCCATACGCACGTACGGGCTTATTTCATCAGCTTGCTTGCCAAATGGGTAACCGGTGCCATCTAGCCGCTCATGGTGAAAGCCAGCAATATCGACAGCAATGCCTTGAAGGCCCGCCTGTTCTAAAATCTCTTTACTAAAACGTGCATGATCCTGAATCACTTTATATTCTTGATCGGTTAACTTACCCGGCTTGTTAAGAATGTCGTCAGGTATCTGAATTTTACCAATATCATGTAACAGCGCACCGGTGGCAAGCTCTTCAATAAGCGCTCGTTCAAAACCTAAGTGTTTAGCAAAAATACTGATCAGAATAGATACATTAATCGAGTGCTCAAGTAGGTAAGTATCCTTTTCACGCATTCGAGTAATGCAGGCAAGAGCATCTTGGTTACGAAATACTGAATCAATAAAGCCGCTAGCTAATTCTTTAAAGGGTGTAATGTCTATTGTGTTACCGGCTTTTATATCGGTAAATGCCTTGCTTTGTAGCTGTTTAGCTTCGCTGTAGAGCTTAAATGCTTTGTCCATCTCTTGCTCAACACTGTGTGTTGTAGACCATGGATCACGTTGTTTTGATGGTTCAGCCTTTATATCTTCTGTTGTGGCAGTCGGTGTGAGTCCAACAATGGTTTTATCAGGATCAATTTCAACTTCTAAGATACCGGCTTTTATAAGTTGCTGCACGCCAGCTTGCGTTTTTACCCAACCTTGGTTTTTGATTTTAATTTTACCCGTTTGTTTAGTTACGCTATGTACAAACATACCAGGTATAAGTTGATTGATTGGGATAATTTTCAATGTGTTTACTTCATAATAAATAACGTACTACAAAGCTAGCAAACTTTTTACAGGATAAGTAGTAAAAAGGGCGCTAATTAGCGCCCTTTGTTAATAGCTATTAAACTTTACTCGTCGTCTTCAACAAGAGTCATCAGCGATGTGTTACCACCTGATGCCGTTGTATCAATACTGATAGTCTTTTCTGTTAATAAGCGTTTGATTAGCGTGTCGTAGTATTCAGCGCTGATCACTGGCAGGATTGCTCCTTTACGTTGCGCTAACTGCTGGCTGAAGTAGCCTAAGCGAGAAGAACGCGCTGCAACCACCGCACCTGCTAAATGAGGGTGCGCCAAAATAGCTTGTAACTGATTCGGTCTAGCTACTTGGAATACCCCTTCAGCAATACCAGTTGAGATAAACTTATCTTTAAACGCCACCGCTTCGTCATAGAATAACTCTGACGCTACGGTGATCACGGTATTACCAGCAGCAAGTGCGGTGATGATCGAAATAGCCCAGAAGTTAAACGAGGTGCTCTTATCGGCATAACATACTACACAACCACGTGCTTCAAGGTGCAGGGTATTTGATTCACCTGTAGGCCCAGGCAAAGTAGTAAACTTACGCATGTGCTTTTCAAGGCGATTAAGCTGGGCACGTGCATCGGCAAGTGTTAATGCTAAATCGTCAGCCAACTCATCGATGATATCAACCGTTGCTACTTTTGCAAGCAGCTGACGTACCGCTGAAACACGGTCGTTCAGTGGGGTTGCGCGCCAGATTTTTTCATCGCGCATTGAGTTGGCCATTAACTTCTCGACTTGCTCAGCAGCACCTGAATAGTGGTGAGTGTCAAGCTCGTCTGGCGTTAAGTTTGTCATTTGCACGTTTTCAGGCGATGCTTTTTCTTTAACTAAACGAGTTAAGTAGTTAGGGCCACCGGCTTTAGGGCCAGTACCAGATAAACCACGGCCACCAAACGGTTGCACACCAACAATTGCACCAATCATGTTACGGTTAACGTAGACGTTACCGGCACGCGACATTTTTGCTAGGTACTCGCAACGCTCTTCAATACGTGAGTGAATCCCCATAGTTAAGCCAAAACCTGTGTTATTGATTTGGTCAATCACGTTATCAAGCTCAGAGCCTTTAAAGCGAATGATATGCACACATGGGCCAAATACTTCACGTTTTAGTACAGATAAATCTTTGATCTCATATAAACGTGGCGCAAAGAAGTAAGCACCGTTTTCACTGTTATCAGGAATATCACACTCATAATGTAGTGTTGCGTTGCCTTTTAAGTACTCAACGTGTTCGTTTAAGTTCTTCAGTGCTTTTTCATCAATGACAGGGCCGATATCGGTTGAGAGTAATGATGGATCGCCTACGTGTAGCTCTTTTAACGCGCCTTTGAGCATTTCAATCACGCCATCAGCAATGTCTTCTTGTAAGAATAAAACACGCAGCGCTGAACAACGTTGACCGGCACTTTGGAAACCAGAGCTGATCACATCGTCAACGACTTGCTCAGGCAGTGCCGTTGAATCGACGATCATACAGTTTTGACCACCGGTTTCGGCGATTAGTGGCACTTGAATATCGTTACGAGCAGCCAATGTTTGCGAAATAAGCGTGCCCGTTTCGGTTGAACCGGTGAACATAACCGCCTGAATACGCTCATCAGGAACAATGGTTTTACCTACTTCACTACCGCGAGCGATAACAGGTTGTACTACGTGCTCAGGTAAGCCAACCGATAACATTAGCTCAATCGTACGCAGTGCGATGTAGCTTGTTTGTTCAGCTGGTTTGGCGATAACTGTATTACCAGTTACGATCGCAGCAGCGACTTGACCTAAGAAAATTGCTAATGGGAAGTTCCACGGGCTGATACATAAGATTACACCACGGGCTTCAAAACGCTCATCTTCACTTAGTTCTTCGGCACGGGCTGCGTAGTAACGACAAAAATCAACCGCTTCACGTACTTCGTCAATGCCATCTTGTGCCACTTTACCGGCTTCTTTGATACAGATAGCCACAAGCTCATCGTGATGACGCTCTAGGATGTCAGCAATACGGCGTAGCAAATTGGCGCGCTCTTTAACCGGCGTTTGTGACCATGATTCAAAAGCCGTTTCTGCGTTTGCTAATAGGGCAAGCATATCATCGCTGTTTTGTAATTTAACATGGCCGATGATTTCTTTATGGTTTGCAGGGTTTTTAACTGCAATTGAACCTTCAGGAATATCGCTTTCACTAATACGGTGCTCAGCAAACCAGTTATCAAGGTTTTCTTTGAATGGCGTGATCACATTGATATCGGTTAAATCCATGCCTTTTGAATTAGCACGTTCAGCGCCGTATAAATCAATTGGCATTTTGATTTGCGTGTTGTACTTATTACGTAACCCTTGCAGTGTTTCTACCGGATCCGGTAATAGTGATTCTACCGGTTTAGTGGTATCAACAATGGCATTGACAAACGATGAGTTCGCACCGTTTTCAAGTAAACGACGTACTAAGTAAGCCAATAAGTCTTCGTGTTGACCAACAGGGGCATACACACGACACTGAATTTTTTCTTCGGTTACGATTTGGTCGAATAATGATTCACCCATACCGTGCAGACGTTGGAATTCAAAACCTTGGTTATCACCTTTAGCAACTTCTAAAATAGTGGCGGCAGTGTAGGCATTGTGCGTGGCAAACTGTGGATAAAGTACATCACGTGCTTCTAGCATTTTAATCGCACAGGCTTTGTAAGATACGTCAGTTGTAGCTTTACGGGTAAACACTGGGAAGTGCTCTAAACCATCTTGTTGTGTGGTTTTAATTTCAGTATCCCAGTAGGCACCTTTAACTAAACGCACCATCATTTTACGGCCTACACGCCCAGCAAGCTCAGTTAACCATTCAATCACAAAAATGGCGCGTTTTTGATACGCTTGCACGGCTAAACCAAAACCATGCCAACCAGCTAGGTCATCGTCACTAAATACTGCTTCAATCACATCGAGAGAAATATCTAAACGGTCCGCTTCTTCAGCATCAACAGTGAAACCGATATCGTAGCTTTTTGCTGCCATGGCTAGCTCTTTAAGCTTAGGCACAATCTCGCTCATCACACGTTCTTTGTGAGTAAACTCATAACGAGGGTGGATCGCAGACAGCTTCACTGAAATACCTGGGCTCTTAATTGGGCCACGGCCGTTTGCCGCTTTACCAATTGCATGAATCGCATTCATGTAGCTATTGAAGTAACGGTCAGCATCTTTCATGGTGCGAGCGCCTTCGCCTAGCATATCGTATGAATACACATAGCCTTTTTGTTCTTTTTCAGCAGCGCGCTCGATGGCTTCGTCAATGGTGCGACCCATTACAAACTGCTTACCCATGATCTTCATGGCAAAGTTTACTGACTTACGAATAACCGGTTCACCTAAGCGACCAATGGTTTTTTTCAATACGCCAAATTGCTGCTCTTTGGTTTTATCTGTGTAGTTAACCATTTTACCGGTTACTAATAAGCCCCAAGATGATGCATTTACAAATAAAGAGTCACTGCTACCTAAGTGAGAGCTCCAATCGCCTTTGGCTAACTTATCGCGAATTAGGGTATCTTGAGTGGCTTTATCTGGCACACGAAGCAGGGCTTCGGCTAAACACATCAATACCACACCTTCTTCACTTGAAAGTGAGAACTCATTTAAAAGTGCATCAACCCCGCTTTGACCATCTTGATCACGACGAATAGTGTGAACTATCTGACGAGCACGCTCCCAAGCACGGCTACGGGCTTTTACGCCTACTTCAGCAAGCGGTAAAATATGATCAATTACGGCATTTTCGTCAATGCGGTAAAAATCACGGATCTTTTGTCTGATTGGACACGTTGTTGTCAAATCGCCGTCGAATAACATAAGCAACCCTCTGGTGTATGGAGTCTTGCAGCAAAAAATTTTGCTGCCTGATTTTCATCTGTGTAATGCGTGCATTCTAATTAAAATCCAGCAGAATATGCTGGTTAAATTTAGCGTTTTACGATAATTTACAGGGCATACTTTAAACTTATCCGCATAAAATTCTGTTATGACAAGTCCGAATAGATTACGCATGCTAGATCGTATCGATTTAGCAATTTTAGACGTTCTGCAAAAAAACGGCAGAATTTCTAATGTTAACCTCGCAAAGCAGGTTAATTTAAGCCCTAGCCCTTGTCTTGACCGAGTGAAACGACTCGAACAAGAAGGCTACATAGAGGGCTACTTTGCTAAACTTAGTGAAGCAAAGCTTAATCAGAGCTTAGTAGCCCATGTGCAAGTGTCGTTAGTGACCTCAAATACCGCGGTATTTAAAGTGTTTCGTGAGCATATTTTAAAAATCAAACAAGTGGTTGAGTGCGACATGGTCGCTGGTGGCTACGATTATTTATTAAAAATTCGCGTCTCTGATATGGATGAATACCGCCAAGTATTAGGAGATTTAGTTGATATACCTGGGGTTGGTACGCACCACACCTATATGGTGATCGAAAAAATTAAGCAAGACACAGGGCTGAGACTCGATACTTAAATTAAAACTCGCTGCTACCAGACGTAGCCGCGGGTTTACCCCGCGTAATTAAATAGGGACTAGGTTCTAGGAAGTGACTAGGTGCTAGGGTGTATTCGGAGCTTGTCGCTCGAAGCCTGTGGCATTTTTCTCTTCTCATTTGCTCTCATTCATTTCTCTTTGTGCAAAAAAATTTCAATGATTAATTCACCACCGAGCAGCGAGTTCACCGAGAAGAAATTAGCGACAGTGATTACTTTTAGTTGGGTTTCTCTGTGCAGCGCGAAGCGTCTTTGTGCTTTCGGTGGTAAAATAGGTTTATCGGTGTAAATGTATAAACAGTCGCGAGGTAAACTCGCTGCTACCAATGCGTAGGCGCGGGTTTACCCCGCGCACAAAAAAGCACCCTCGGGTGCTTTTTTAATATCAAATATCGTGGTTATCGATTACGCCCAACCGTCATAACGCTTACGACGTGATAAGACGATGGTCAGAATAATACCTAAGAACAAACCAATAAATGCAATCGCGCCACCATAGGTTAATAGTTGACGTTTTTCTTTTGCACCCGCTTGTTGTTTTTGTGTACGCTCTGCTGCTAAGGTATTTTTTAACTTAGTAATTTGCTCTGACAGCGCGGTATTTTGGTCCGTTAGTGTCTGGCTTTGCTCTTGTAGTTGTGGCAATTCAATTTGTGCTTGGCGCAGTTGCTCTTGCATTGATGTCATTTCAGCACTGAGAGTACGATATTGCTGGTGAATGCCTGCGGTTTTAGAAACAAATTTAGCTTCTACCCAGCCTTCACGGCCTTTATCATCAACAACTTTTATGAAGTCATTTTCTTCAGCTGATAACTGCGTCAATTTAGTGCCTGCATCAACAGAGCCAATAATACGGTAATTTTTACTCGCGCCTGAATGCATAAATGTATAAAGATTATCGACTATATAAGCGGTGTTTGCATCGCTAGCTGAGTCAGTTTCTTCAGCGTGGCTCATAAATGTGGCCGCTGCAAATAGCAAAGCTAATAAAGAATGTTTTAACATCAATCTACCCTGTTAATGTAACCGTCTGTGAGACAGCAATCGTATTATTCATGGTTAAGTCTTGAGATAGTATGGATTTAGCGCGCTAATAGCAAGGTTGATATTGTAATCACTGCTGCTGTTTGTAGATCCAAATAAGCTAAAAAATTTGCAATGTCGGGCAGCTTTGTTTATTTTGAGCTCTTATTTATTTTAAAGGTAATCCTCAAGCCTAATGGATACTGAGATAGAACTGAAGTTTTTGGTGTCAGACGCCGTTATTCCACTGATCCCCGCGTTAATAACTCAATTTGCAAAAACCGTTACAAATAAGCCTTCTCGCAGTTTGCAAAATACTTACTTTGATACGCCGAGTCGTGAATTAAGGGCACTTGATATCGGTTTTCGAACCCGTTGTGCGGATAATCAATGTGAGCAAACGATCAAGCTTGCTGGAGAAGTCATCGGTGGGTTGCACCAACGACCTGAATATAACTTACCGCTAGAAAGTAGCCGACCAAATATAACTGCATTTGATGCCAGTATTTGGCCGCATGGTATGCAAATAAGTGCAATTGCCGCCAATATTTATCCTATTTTTAGTACTAACTTTATTCGTCGTACTTGGCTTATTGAAACAGCAAACGGTGCCAAAATTGAAGTCGTGCAAGATAAAGGTGAAGTCTCAGCGTCTGGCTTAATGGAGCCTATTTGTGAGCTAGAAATCGAGCTTATAGAAGGTAGCCGCGATGAATTATTCACGCTAGCGGATAAACTTGTTAGTCAAAATAATGTTCGTTTAGGACTCTACTCGAAAGCGGCTCGTGGCTATCGCTTAGCAGACAATAAACCGCTCAAGCCTAGTAAATCAATCGGTTTTGTATCACTTCCTAATAATGCCACGCAAGAGCAAGCGCTCATAGCGGCTATTGGCTTTGGCATTCGTTTTGTACAAAAGCACGAGCAATGCTATTTTGACAAACCTAGTTTAAAAACCCTCAAGCGTGTAACCGATGGGATTAGTTTAATTCGCCATACGTTTTGGTTATTTGATGATATTGTTGATAAAAGTAGCACTGAAGCATTACGTACAGAACTCAAATGGTTACTCAGTGAATTAGCCTGGGTTGAAAATGCCATTCAGTTGAAAACTTACACCTCTAAGCGCCACGCCTATTATAAAAAAATCAACAGTGCGCCAGAGTTGACCCAAGTCATCAATGACTTAAAAGAACTACAGCCGAGTATTGATGATATTAATCGATTGTTTCATAGCGCCCGTTATAACCGCCTATTGTTGTCTTTGACGACTTGGTTAGTCGATAAACAATGGCGTAAAAGCTGGGGGCAAGTGCAATTTCAAGCCGCTGAGCAGCCTGTCGCAGAGATCGCCAATCGATTATTTGAAAAAGATTGGCAAGATCTTCATCAATTATTGCCAGAGCAAAAAACCCTGACATTCAAAGATTATTTAGATTTACGTACTCGGCTTGAAAACAGTTTACTCAGCGGTAATTGTTTAGGTGCGTTATTTGAAAAAGATGAACGCAGTGAGTTTCGCATTCCGTGGTTAGACATTTCACACGGTATGTATGAGCTCAGTACGCTTGAGTATTTAAAGCAGTTATGTGCCGGACAAGATGACGAAGAGCTGGCAAAAATTCAAAACTGGCTAGAAAAAAAATCAGAGTTCTTGGTTAGTGCAATGGAACAAAGCCGTTTAGCGTCATATAGAATAGCTCCTTACTGGCAATAATTATTTATAAAGCAGTGCATAGGGAATATGTATGAGACGGCGAATAATATTGTTAACGCTGCTATTTAGTACCAGTGTGCTCAGTGATATTCAACAGTGGCAGTTATGGAAGCAGCGTGATGGCGTAAGCGTGCACTACAAAAAACATGAAAATGGCATTTTTGAAGTGCAGGCTGAAATGATGGTTCCAGGTGTCACTGCAAACGATTTTATGGCTTTGCTAAGTGATACCGATAGCGCTCCGTTATGGATTGAAAATGTTACTCATGTGCAAGTATTAAAGCGCTTAAGTCCCTCTGAAACTATTGTTCACAGCCAATTTGATTCGCCATGGCCGGTTGCAGACCGCGATATGGTGAGCTATTCATGCTACCGACGAGTTAATCACACCCAAACTGAGTTAATGATTGCTGCTTTGACGGATTTCCTTGATAAACGCGAAGGCGTGATCCGCATCACTGAACTTAAGGCAAGCTGGTTGTTAACTGAAACCAGTGAGCAAGGGCAGTCGCAATTGGCTATTCGCCATGTTGTATACGCGGACCCTGGTGGGGCTATTCCTCATTGGCTCAGTAACAAAATTGGGCTTAAAAGTGCTATGCATACTTTATTAGCGTTAAAACAACGTTTGCTTGAAAAAACTTATCAACCGAATAAGCAAATAATAGAGTTGGGTGATTGTAGCCAGCAATCATTAATAACTCGATAGTGCTTAAAAATAGGATACTAGTGAATTTGTTAATGTATTGTAATTAAACAGTTTTATTACAAAATATTACAAAGTCAACATTGTCTGTGTAACTAAAGTAGGTAATAATTCCTTTTGGGAATAATCCATTTTAGGGACAGTGAAGGTGTTGGCATCATCAGTATTTAAATCAAGCAGATGGTTTTTATTTGTTAACGAAAGTTGGCGTATTGCGACACTGTGGTTTGCAGGTGTTTTGCTGTTTATGAGCTTTCGGGTGTTCTTTTTGGTTTATTTTCATAACCGGATCACTGCCTCGTTAGATGTAGACACTGTTTTAAATGCGTTAAAAACAGGGTTTGCATTTGACTCCGCCGCCAGTGGCGTGTGTTTTAGTATTCCTTTTCTACTCAATTGTATTTTACAACCGCTGCGGCTAGGACACTGGGTCAGAGCTGTGCGTATATTGACAGCGAAACTCTTTTTTGCGGTTGCAATTCTGCTCTGCATAACCAGCATTACCTACATTACAGAATACGGCAGCCAATTTAATTACTTTATGTTTGAAGGGTTGCACGATGACCAGCAAGCAATTGCTCTAACTGCAATTGAGCAATATCAACCATGGGGCAGTTTACTGAGTTTATTGGTATTGTTAGTGGTTGCATTTAAGTTATGTCACATCATTGATAAGCAATCGAATGGCTTCTTGGAGCGTATTTTTACTCGTTGTAAGTGGAAGCGTACGTTGTTAATTAGCATCATTGTAGTGTTATTTATCTGTGCTATTCGTGGTTCGTTCGAATCACGTCCTGCCTCGCGAAAATGGTCAGCGGTAACGCCAGACCCATTTATTAATAATTTAGTGATCAATCCATTGCGCAGCTTTTTTTATGCCATTAAAGATTACAACGATCTACAAAGCCATGGTGTAGGCGGCGAAAATCCCTATTTAAGCCATAACTCAGCGCTTGATGCCTTACCTTTAAACGCATTGAGTCAACACACTACAGCGTCTTTGTTAGCTGCACCGTCACAGGTGTTCGTGATTGTTATGGAAAGTTACGATTCGTGGCCGTTACAGCAGAAGTATGCATCACTTAATTTAACCAATCAGTTAAAAAACCTAGCTAGTAAAGGTATTTACCTAGATAACGTGTTACCTGCGGCTAGCAGCACCATGAATTCGTTATCGAGTATTGTATCTGGGATCCCTTATGCAGGGGTTAATATGAGTTTAATCGGGCCACAAAAACCAAGCAGCAAGCTGTCATTATTTAATCAATTCGAGCAGTTAGGGTACACCAGCCAGTTTTTTTATGGTGGTTTACTATCGTGGCAAAATGTCGGTGAATACGTTCTATCTCAAGGTGCTGATAAGGTTTATTCAGCAACGGATGCTGGTGGTAAAGGTAGCGCCGGAGTATGGGGGATTGATGATGGTCAGTTATTTGATTTAGTTGCAGAAAAAATCACGCAAAAAAGTGTTAATGTGATCCTATCAGGTAGTTACCATGGCCCGTTTAATCTCGATTTAGAAAAATATAACTACCCGTATAAGTCGGCCGCAGATTACCCAGCAGAGATAAATACATTAGCAGGGGAGTTATTAGACCCCTATATATTAGGGCATTTATGGTATGCAGATAAAGTGCTGGGTGAGTTTGTGGCTAAGATGGAGCAACGCTATCCAGATGCATTATTTGTTATTACGGGAGATCATTATAGTCGTCGTAACTTCCATCAACGGCCAAATTTATATGAGTTAACTCATGTGCCTATGGTGATTTATGGCAAAGGCATTAGTGCAGATTTAGTGCCAGCGCAACAAGTGGCAAGCCATATGGATATCGCTCCAACATTATTAGATTTAATTGCGCCAGCAAATACGCAATTTTATAGCATGGGGCAATCATTATTCAATGCAGCACCAGAGCGAAGGATATTTGGCTTTCAAACAATACGTCACAATGAGCAGCTCTGGCGTGGTGATTTATCGGCACTTTATGAGTATTATACGGTTAATGAGCGGGATAAAACTCAGCTTTTACCGACAACACCCCCGCAATTTGTCGAAATTGATGCGCAGACAGAGCAAGCATATACCCAATATATGGCGACAGCTTGGCAGTTATTAACTCAAGGTATGGATTAAGGTAATATGCTTGACCCATCACCCGATAAGCAAAACGACACGCTAAAGATCATACAATGACTAAACCAGAAATTAACTTAGTAAACAAACCCAATGGCATAGGGATTGGGCGTATTTTAAAAGCAAGCCAGTGCTCTATTAAGGGATTTAAAGCTGCATTTAAGGAAGAGTCGGCCTTTCGCACTGAGCTTGCGCTAGGGCTAGTATTACTGCCTTTATCTGTTTGGCTCGCACAATCATTACAGCATTGGGTGTTATTGATTGTGAGCTTTTTAATACTACTGATAGTTGAACTGCTCAACTCAGCAATTGAAGCATTAACAGATCGCGTTGGGGTTGAATACCATGTGCTATCAGGGCGCGCGAAAGATATTGCTTCAGCAGCAGTTAGCCTAGCGTTACTAGTATTGCTAATAGTGTGGGGTGTTGCGGGGTATGAAAAAATACTTACATTGATAGGATAGGTAGTGAGGTAAAATGTCACTGGCTTCGAGCGACGAGCTTCGAATACAGCCTAACAGCTAGTCACTTTCTAAAACCTAGCTTTAATTGCGCGGGGTAAACCCGAGCCTACGTCTGGTAGCAGCGAGTTTACCTCGCGACAATAACCTAGGCATTTACAACAACATAATCAGCAGACATAAAAAAAGCGCCAATCGGCGCTTTTCTTACATTCACCCAGATGCTGGTATTAAAGGCCAGCGGCTGCGCGAAGTGCGTCTGCTTTATCTGTACGCTCCCAAGGGAATTCATCACGACCGAAGTGCCCGTAAGCAGCGGTTGGTTGATAAATTGGGCGCTCAAGATCAAGCATTTTAATTAGACCATAAGGGCGTAAGTCAAAGTGTTCACGAATTAATTCGATTAAACGTGACTCTTCAAGCTTACTGGTGCCAAATGTTTCAACACTGATTGAGGTAGGCTCTGCAACACCAATTGCGTAAGACACTTGTAGCTCACACTTATCAGCAAGGCCAGCAGCAACGATGTTTTTAGCAACGTAACGTGCAGCGTACGCAGCGCTACGGTCAACTTTTGAAGGATCTTTACCAGAGAATGCACCGCCACCGTGACGAGCCATACCGCCGTATGTATCAACGATGATTTTACGACCAGTAAGACCACAGTCACCCATTGGGCCACCGATTACAAAACGGCCAGTCGGGTTAATGAAAAATTTAGTGGCGCTTGAGATAAGCTCAGCAGGAAGTACCGGTTTGATGATAGTTTCCATCACGGCTTCGACTAAATCTTTTTGTGAAATGTCTTCACTGTGTTGAGTAGAAAGTACCACAGCATCAATGCTTACAGGCTTGCCATTTTCGTATGCAAATGTAACTTGTGATTTTGCATCTGGGCGTAACCAGTTTAGCTCGCCGCTTTTACGTACTTGCGCTTGACGCTGTACTAAACGGTGTGAGTAAGTGATTGGTGCAGGCATTAATACTTCAGTTTCGTTACATGCATAACCAAACATTAAACCTTGGTCACCAGCGCCTTGTTCTTCAGGGCTAGTACGGTCAACACCTTGGTTGATATCAGGTGATTGCTTACCGATAGTGTTTAAAATAGCACAAGAATCAGCATCAAAACCCATGTCTGAATGGGTGTAACCAATTTCACGTACAGTTTTACGGGTGATCTCTTCGATATCAACCCATGCGCTAGTAGTGATTTCACCACCAACCATAACCATACCAGTCTTAACGTAAGTTTCACATGCAACACGGGCATGAGAATCTTGTTCTAAGATGGCATCAAGTACCGCGTCAGAGATTTGGTCCGCGATTTTATCCGGATGACCTTCAGAAACAGATTCAGAAGTAAATAAATGTTTTGCCATTGTCTTTCTGCTCACAAATATTGCGCTTCACAAACGTCGGGTCGGTAAGAGCGCTAAAAAATTAAGGGGCGTATTTTATCTAAAACAACGATAGTTGCATAGTGTTTTTACGCCTAGACGTCTAAATAAAATTACTAATAACTTTTTGTTCTTAAAAAATTTTCATAATAGCCAATTTAATCAGGGTTTTTAATTGCACACAGCCCCTACAATAAGTAAGAATGGGTGTTCTTGAAAAACACACAACAACCAGCGCAAATACAGTTAAAGGTAGGAGAATTCATGCCGTCTCGCAAAGAACTTGCAAATGCTATTCGCGTCTTATCAATGGACGCAGTACAACAGGCCAAATCAGGCCACCCTGGAGCCCCTATGGGCATGGCTGATATCGCAGAAGTACTATGGCGCGATTATCTAAATCATAATCCAACAAATCCAGAGTGGGTAGACAGAGATCGATTTATACTCTCAAATGGCCACGGTTCAATGCTTATTTATTCTCTATTGCACTTAAGTGGTTATGATTTGCCAATTGAGGAAATTAAAAACTTCCGTCAAATGCATTCAAAAACACCTGGTCACCCAGAGTACGGTTATGCACCAGGGATTGAAACCACTACGGGCCCACTTGGTCAAGGGATCACAAATGCAGTCGGTATGGCGATTGCTGAAAAAGCATTAGCGGCACAATTTAACCGTGAAGGCCATGAGATTGTTGATCACCACACATATACGTTCTTAGGCGATGGTTGCTTAATGGAAGGTATTTCTCATGAAGCCTGTTCACTTGCCGGCACATTAGGCCTAGGTAAGCTTGTTGCGTTTTGGGATGACAACGGTATTTCAATCGATGGTGAAGTGGAAGGCTGGTTTAGTGATGATACCCCAGCACGCTTTAAAGCTTACGGTTGGCATGTAGTAAGTAATGTTGACGGCCATGATTCAGATGCAATTCGCGCAGCCATCGAAGAAGCACGCAGTGTGACTGACAAGCCAACGCTTATTTGTTGTAAAACAGTGATCGGTTACGGTTCACCAAATAAATCAGGTAGTCATGATTGTCACGGCGCACCACTAGGTGAAGACGAAATCAAAGCAGCCCGCGAGTTCCTAGGTTGGACCGGTGAGGCATTTGAAATCCCAGCTGATATTTATGCTCAATGGGATGGCAAAGAAAAGGGTAAACAACTTGAAGCGAGCTGGGATGAAAAATTTGCCGCGTACGCCGCTGCACACCCTGAGCTAGCCGCTGAATTTAAACGCCGTACTAGCAGTGAGTTGCCCGCTGATTGGGCTGAAAAATCACAAGCTTATATTGAGCAACTAGACGCAAACCCAGCAAACCCAGCATCACGTAAAGCATCGCAAGATGCACTGAATGCATTTGGCCCGTTACTGCCTGAATTTATGGGCGGCTCTGCGGATTTAGCCGGTTCTAACCTGACTATTTGGAAAGGTTCTAAAGGCTTAACGCGCGATGATGCTAGCGGTAACTACATCTACTACGGTGTGCGTGAGTTTGGTATGTCGGCGATTATGAATGGTATTGCACTGCATAAAGGTTTTATTCCTTACGGCGCAACCTTCCTAATGTTTATGGAATACGCACGTAATGCAGTACGTATGGCTGCACTGATGAAAGTGCCAAGCATTTTTGTATACACCCACGATTCAATTGGTTTAGGTGAAGATGGTCCAACTCACCAACCGGTAGAGCAAATTGCTAGCATGCGTTTAACGCCAAACCTAGTTAACTGGCGCCCGTGTGACCAAGTTGAGTCTGCGATTGCATGGCAACAAGCGATTGAACGCCAAGACGGTCCAACATCACTGATCTTTACTCGCCAAGGCCTTGAGCAACAAACACGCTCAGCACAGCAATTAAGTGACGTGAAAAAAGGCGGTTACGTGCTGAGCTGTGATGGCGAGCCTGAGCTTATCTTAATCGCAACTGGCTCTGAGGTGCAATTAGCACAAGATTCAGCCGCTGAATTACGTCAGCAAGGTAAAAAAGTACGTGTTGTCTCTATGCCATCGACCGATGTATTTGATGCACAAGATGCCGCTTACAAAGAAAGCGTATTACCGGCAGCCGTTTCACGCCGCGTAGCGGTAGAAGCAGGCATTGCAGACTACTGGTATAAATATGTAGGCCTAAACGGCGCTGTAGTGGGGATGACCACCTTTGGTGAGTCAGCACCTGCTAACGAGCTGTTTGAGCACTTTGGCTTCACGGTAGAAAACATCGTAAACAAAGCTAACGAATTGTTTTAGTCTTTAACGATTAAAATTTAAAAGCCCGCACTGTGCTAAACGCAGCGCGGGCTTTTTTGTATGGAGCTGTTAGCCGTCAGCCATCAGCCATCAGTTTTTAATTTGAGGCACAGTGCCAAGGAAAAATCGTAGGAGGGTGCTTTAGCCCCGATTGTATGGTGTTCAAATTGCCTTATCTGATTTTGCTTTAAGCTGAACAAAAACTTAGTGATAGTAATATCTTAGCTAATTTGTTAAAACTATAATAATTTAGAAAGATGAGCGTTAAATCAGCAGGAATATTAACGATTAGCGCACTGTAAAATGGTTATCTTTCCCTATGAAAATTCGACACCGCAATTTCATTTATTTATTTCTAATTTCGATAGTCAGCGTTGCTCATGGTGTTGCTTTAAGCTTTGCACCTATACACGACAAGTTTGAGTTTGGAATTAGTAATTTCATATTTGGGATATTAGGCTTTTCTGCGATGTCCATTGTCGATTCACTCGTAAACAAATATTTGAAAAAGCCCAAGGAATATTGGGAAAAGCCAAGCTTAGATATGAAGCTATTTAGCACTAAATCGCCTCTAGTTATGTTTTTTGGGTTGGGCGCTGTTTTTACAGTGGTATCGGTATTTGGACTGATGGGATACTTTATTGAAGTCGGCACTATTAGTTCTGCACATTTGTTTTTCCTAATGGGTGGAATAATTTGTTTTATATCGGCTGGAATTAACTACCAAGTCTTCAAATCACACTATGAGAAACATAATAAGTAAATGCAGATGACGCAAAACAACGGCTCGACTGATTAGAGCGTTACCACTGTTTATCACAGCTAAAAATTTATTTAACTCTTAAACACTTTACGCGCTAAAGCACGACCTACAATGTAAGCCCGAAGCCCATGAGTATTTTTCATTACTATGACTCTTCCCTTGCAAGCTTTTTGAGTATCAGGCACTGTGGGGGTAATTAAATTATAAATACTATAAACAGGAGTGAGGATGTCTCAGTTTGATAATGTAAGTGTGGTTAAACAAGCCAATGTGTATTTTGACGGTAAAGTCTCAAGTCGTACCGTGGTTTTTGCTGATGGCAGCACCAAAACATTAGGCTTTATGCAGCCGGGTGAATTTGAATTCGCAACCAGTAAAAAAGAATTAATGGAGCTTAACGGCGGCCAGTGGCAAGTATTGTTACCTGGCGAGAGCGAGTGGCAAACAATGTCAGCGGGGGAGTCATTTAACGTTGATGCTAACGTCACTTTCCAAGTAAAAGTTGCTGACTTTGCCGATTATTGCTGTTCGTACACTTAACATACAATTTAAGTGACACGCTGAAAGCCCGCCATACGCGGGCTTTTGCATATTTAATACTCTGAGGATGATCTAAATCAGCTTTACTAACAAATAAATTTCATATTTATGCTTTTCTGCCTTGTGTTAATCTAAATAGCCCCCAATACTAGTTATGAGGTAACATAAAAAAGGATACCCTATGAAAATTAATCTTTCTGGTCACCATGTTGACGTTACTGACTCTATTAGAGAGCACATCAACGAAAAATTTTCAAAAATTGCGAGCCATTTTCCATCTCTGATCGCACTCGATATCATTCTTTCAAAAGAGCACCACAAGCTCCAAGCAGAAATTAGCACCATATACGAAGGCGCGCGTTTATCTGTTAAAGGCGAGAACGAAGTTCTTTACCCTGCAATAGCAAACGCGGCTAAGAAACTCGATGCGGCATTAAAGCATCGCAAAGGCCAAATTAAAGCCAATCTACACCAAAAACCAGTGAGCACCACACCTGAGATTGCTCATGAAATTATTCAGGAAATGGATTTACGTTAAGAAATAAAAGGCGCTAGGTTCTAGGTAACTAGGATCTAGCAAACCGTTTCATCTTCCACTAATCTTCTCACTTTCAATCCACACTAAAACGCTGTAACTTACTTATTAATAAAAATAAGTAGTAAGCACACATATGCAAGCAGCAGTATCAACTTGGCAAACCCGTTTAAACGCATTAGGGCCTGGTATTTTAATGGCCACTGCAGCCATTGGCGGTTCACATCTAGTCGCATCAACGCAAGCCGGCGCCATTTTTGGCTGGCAACTATTTTGGCTTATTGTAGTGGTAAACGTACTTAAGTATCCGTTTTTCCGCTTTGGCATTGAATACACATTAGCAACTAAAAAAAGTCTTGTTGAAGGGTATCAAAGTAAAGGACCGTGGTTTTTTTACAGCTTTATCGGCTTAAATATTATTGCTGCGGTAGTGAATACCGCTGGTGTTTTATTGCTGACAGCAAGTCTGTTGCATTATGCGCTGCCGATCACTATTTCAGTGACCTTATTATGTTGGTTAATATTAGCTGTGTGCTTAGTGATTTTATTGCTCGGGCATTTTAAAGCACTGGATAACGTTGCCAAAGCGATTATGGCGTTATTAACTCTTGCCACCGTTATTGCCCTTGCGATTGCGTTTAGTAACGGCCCTATGGCGCCAGTTGATTACGTTGGCCCATCTCCTTATGAACTAGCCATGCTTGGGTTTATGGTTGCGTTAATGGGGTGGATGCCTGCACCGATAGAAATTTCAGCGTTAAGTTCATTGTGGCTAAAAGAAAAGCAAAGCCAGCAAACGGTAACGAGAGCGCAGGGTTTATTTGATTTCAATTTGGGTTACTGGTTAACCGCAGTATTAGCGCTGGTGTTTTTCTCTTTGGGTGTATTAGTACAGTACGGGCAAAGTAGCGAAATTGCGCTAGGTGGTGTGGCGTTTGCTAAACAACTGATTGATATGTACGCTCTAACTATTGGCGAATGGGCACGACCGCTGGTGTCGGTTATCGCTTTTTTATGTATGTTTGGTACCACCCTTACAGTGCTTGATGGCTACGCGCGAACATTAAATGAATCACACAAACTGCTTGGTTGTAAGCAAAGCAAGCACAGCCTAAATATTTGGCTAATATTGCAATCACTCACAGGTATGGCGGTGATCTTGTTTTTTAAATCAGCTTTAGGCCCGATGCTCACATTTGCTATGACACTCGCATTTGTGACTACACCTATTTTTGCATGGTTGAATTTTAGTTTAGTACGCTCAGAGCCAAGCATTCAACATTCTAAAACGATACGCGGTTTGAGCTGGCTCGGGCTGTTCTATTTAGTTGGCTTTGCGTTGGTGTTTTTAGTTTGGCAGCTTGGTTAACTTAAAAGGTAAGATGCCTAGCTGCAATGTGCGCGGGGTAAACCCGCGCCTACGTATTTGTAGCAGCGAGTTTACCTCGCGACTGTTTATACATTTACATGATAAACCTATTTTACCACCGAGGGCACAAAGGCGCTGCGCGCTACACAGAGAAACCAAAGTAAAAAATTACTTATTTCTTCTCTGTGAACTCGGTGTTCTCGGTGGTGAATTAATCACTAAAACCATTTTGCACAAAGAGAAGTGAATGAGAGTAAATGAGAAAAAAACAGGGGCTTCGAGCTGTGGGATAAATACACCTAGCACTTAGTCAGTTTCTAGAACCTAGCCCCTACTTTTATAATTACTTCTCTAAAGCGCAGCGCCTCTTAACCTCTTTGTGAATCAATTCTTTGTACGAATAAAGCTTGTTCTATTTGAAAAAATCATCGTCGTTTTTAGCAAGCATAGCTTCAATATCTTCAATCATATCTTGGCTTAAATCATCCGCAGAGGTAATTGGTGCAGAGATTTTATTGTTTTCAAACGACCATTCGCCTAGATCAATTAACTGACAGCGTTTAGAGCAAAAAGGGCGGTGTGGACTTTTTTCTGACCATTCTACTTGGGCTTTACAAGTTGGGCAGCTTACAACTGTTGGCATAACATCTTCTCATATATATTGTTTGCGATTCCTAGAACCTAAAGCCTAGGAACCTGAGTTCTTAAAAACTAGTAACGCGGTTTATTTCTGCAAGCGAGGTCATACCGGCGGCGGCTTTACGTAGGCCTGATAAGCGTAAATTATTAAAACCAGCCTTCAATGACACTTCAGCTATCTCCAATGAATTACCACCACGCATAATAATTTGCGCAATTTCAGGGGTAATTTGCATTACTTCATAAATACCTACCCGGCCTTTATAGCCATCGGTGCAGCTGTCACAGCCTTTGGGAGCAAATAAAGTCAGTTCGCTTATTTGTTCTGGGCTAAAGCCTTGGCGTTGTAACTCTTCACTTGGCAACGTTTCAGGTGCTTTACATTTTGGGCATAAACGACGGGCTAAACGCTGTGCGATGATCAAGCTAATCGAGCTGGCCACGTTATACGCAGGCACACCCATATTAAGTAAACGCGTTAGGGTTTCGGGTGCTGAGTTGGTATGTAAGGTAGACATAACCAAGTGACCGGTTTGTGCCGCTTTTATTGAGATTTCCGCGGTTTCAAGGTCTCGGATCTCACCCACCATCACCACA